>DATEGM010000483.1:0-2875 GCA_035280085.1 Terriglobales bacterium | reverse complement strand
GATAGCGGGTGCGGCTGCAAGGTCAGTTGATCTCCCTTCAGGCTGCACCAGCAGCAGGTATGGCCGTGGCGGGTCTCCACAAAGTAAATCGGGCGCTCAAACTCGGAGCGCCACATGGCGCTGGTCACCTTGTTTCTCGCTTCATCCACCTGCACAAACGACCCCGGCAGCAGGATGGGGTACATGGTGAAATCTTCCGTACCGACATAGCCATAGGTGTAATTGCGGCTGGCAAACTGCGCCAGGTACGCCATGGGAACCAGGCCCCACTGCTCGATCATTCGCCCCAAATTGGCGCTGCGCTTGGGATCGAAGGACGGATCCAGGCGAACTGGAACCCGCACCGCGCTGGCGCCCAATAGCACCTCGGCCCGGTGTGAGCGGCGCAATTCAACCGCGTTCAAATCAGCGGCCGCATCATTCAAATCAATGCCATACCACGCCAGCAGTTCGCGCAGATCCCGGCGGTAGATTACGGCCAGCGAATAAAGCCGGTAAATGCTGGGAACAATCCCCTTCGTCTCTATATCCGAAAGGCGGCTCAGAGCGATGCCAAAATCGTCGTTCGCATGCTTGGCGGCTATACGCGTACTCGAGACTTCCACGTCCCGCATGGTCAGCCCAAGTTGTTCCCGCAGAATACGCAGTTGCTGGCCCGGAGTGTGCACTGCTGTCTCCCTGGTACCTTTAGTAGGTCGCCACCCTATCACAACTCATAACCCTCAGAAAGACTTTTCTGCCTTGGAATAGCCAACTTGCGGAGGCTAGTTAATCTTGCCTTGAGGCCTCTTCCGCGGTCCGGGCCAGGCAAACCCGGTCTATGACCTTCGTCACTTGGAGGCGCGGTGGGCCTCACCCTAAGATATTGAGAGTTAAGGACAACCACGCATGCGCACGTTCAGAGTGGCTCTGGTCGGTAAGCAGGACGAGCATCTCTCGCAGCTCAAATCCCGGGTGGAGGCCACGCTGGCCGCGGAAGTGGTTTTTCGCCGGGAAGGTCTACCTGCCGTTGCCGCCGATAGCTCCGTTCGTCAACTGCAGCAGATGCGTCCCGATGTCGTTCTGGTGGACATTGCGAACGGCGACCCCGATTCCGGCATAACGGCTATTGAAATCCTGGCCAAGGAATCGCTTGCCGTTTTTGCCGTGGGCGCTCTCAGCCAGCCGCAGGTCATCATTCGCGCCATGCGCGCAGGCGCCAGCGAGTTCCTGGACCGCGATTTATCCAGCGCCACCCTGCTTGAGGCTTTTGCCCGTTTGCATGCTTCCCTGCAGGGCAAAAAGTCCGGCGGCACGCGCGGGAAACTCATCACCATCATGAGCGCCAAGGGTGGTTGTGGCGCCACCACTGTCGCCGTTAACACGGCCGTCGCCCTGCAGAAGCAATCCTCCCATGTCGCTCTTGTGGACCTGGCTCCTCTCGGGCACGCTTCCCTGCACTTGAACGTTCGGCCACAATTTGGCCTGCTGGACTCCCTGCGCAACCTGCATCGCATGGATGCTTCTCTGCTGGAAGGATTTATGACCGAACTGCCGGGGGGACTGCGCCTCTTGGCCGGCCTCAGCATCCCGGTTCCGCTGGAGGTTGAAATCAGCGACCTGGTGCTTCTCTTCGATCTCCTTCTGGACCACTACAAGTACGTGGTGGTAGACGCCTCCAACCGCATGGACAAGATCAGCCACACCATTAGCGACCTCTCGGAACTGGTGCTGCTGGTGGTGCAGGCAGATGTTTCCTCGCTGTGGAGCGCGGGACGGGTGCGCGAGTTTCTGGGCGGCGATCCCGCCGGTCCTCGCGTGCAGCTGCTGGTGAATCGCTACCGCAAAATCGCCGGTTTCAGCGACGAAGATGCGCAGGCTGCCACTAACTGCCGCATTTTCTGGAAAATACCCAACCAGTTCAACGCGGTCGGCCCCGCCATTGATCGCGGCAATCCGGTGGCGCTGCAGAGTAATTCCGAGATTGCGCGCTCCTTCAACGAGCTGGCGGATGCCCTTGCCAGGCTGAAACCAAGTCATGTTGCCAAGGCCGAAGTGACTGATAGCCGTAGGAAAGAACAGAGCCAGCGAGCCCTCGACCGGCTCATCAGCCTCAGCTCCGCGCCTACCCGCTAGCACTTGCGGGAACTTACTGCGGCGGTATTTGAAAGACGTGCAGCGAGTGATTCAGGATTGTCTTCTGCGGATACTGCAACACCCAGTGGTAAGCGTCAAAGTTCTCAAGCATTTGCCCCGTCAGGTCCGTGGCGCTAACTACCACAGTCGCCCCTGAAACCCGCTGATCCTCCGGCAATAGCTGCGCACGCAAACCGTAGGCACCCGGGTCCACGCTGCCAAAGTAGGCGAGATAGATCTTTTCCTGGGGATGCGCGGCTTCGTAGCGGCGCAGGGCAAGCAGGCCCTGTCCCCAATCTAAGTTACTGTCGCTCAGAAGCTTGTAGCTTTGGCTAGGCGCTACGAAGGGGCTGAAGTAGGAGAGGTAGTCGGGAGCGTAGCGCAGCGCGTCAGCCGCATTCAGCGCCAGCGCGATCAGAACCAGCGCCAGCGCCGGGCGCGACCGCCGTACCAACTGCCAGCACCCACCGGCAACGAACAGCAGCACAAAGGGATAGATGGGCAGAACATGCCGGTCACCGATATCAATGTGGGAGAAGATGGCAAACACGAAGTACACGGCCGGAAAAGTGGCCATGATCAAGAAATCACTAGGGATGGCGATTCGCCGCATCACGGCGAGTAGCAGCACGACTAGAAACAGAAGCACTACGACTGAAGGCCACTTCAACACTACTACCGTCGGATAGTACAACCGCCATCCGCCCTTTAATGAGGCTGTTCCCAGGAAAAACGCCTGATGGCCGCGATGATTGTGAAA
>DATEGM010000482.1:0-5395 GCA_035280085.1 Terriglobales bacterium | reverse complement strand
ATTGCGCAGGGGTCTTTCGACTCGGGCGTGCGCCCTCGCTCAAGATGACAGGAACAAAAGTCTGCCTTGCGAGCCGGGGTTAGTTGCCAAAGGAAGGCTTCGTGCGCTGGTAAATCGCGGGCTGGTAAAATGGAGCAGTCTACGACTGGCGCGTCTGCCGACCCGCTCGCGCATCTTACTTTCAGGAACTATTCGCCTTTATGTTTGAGAACTTAACCGAAAAACTGCAGCGCACCTTCAAGAACCTGCGCGGGCAGGGCAAGCTGAGCGAGGAGAACATCAGCGAGGCGATGCGCGAGCTGCGCCTGGCGCTGCTGGAAGCCGACGTTAACTTCAAGGTGGTCAAGGACCTGATTGACCACATCCGGGAAAAGGCTGTCGGCCAGGAGGTTATGACCGCGCTTTCGCCCGGCGAGCAGGTCATCAAGATCGTGCGCGACGAACTGGTAAACCTGCTGGGCCACGACACGGCACGGCTCAAATTCGCCTCGCAGCCGCCCACGGTGGTGCTGATGGCAGGCCTGCAGGGCTCCGGCAAGACCACCACCTCCGGCAAGCTGGCTCACTGGCTGCAGAAAGGCGGGCACCGGCCCATGCTGGTCAGCGTGGACGTCTACCGCCCGGCCGCCCGCGAGCAGTTAAGGGTCGTCGCCAAGGCGGTGGGCGCCAACATTTATGAAGGCGAGGTCGGCGAGGCTAACACGGCCACAGTGGAGCGCCTGGCCAAGGAAGCCCGCCGCGAAGCGGTGAACAGCGGCTGCGACGTGCTGGTAGTGGATACCGCCGGCCGCCTGCACATTGACGAGCAACTCATGGAGGAGATGCAGTCGCTCAAGGCGCTGCTTAGTCCCCAGGAAATCCTGTTTGTGGCCGATGCCATGACCGGCCAGGACGCGGTCAAGTCCGCCGACGAGTTCCATAAGAAGCTTTCGCTTACCGGAGTGGCGCTGACCAAGATGGACGGCGACGCCCGTGGCGGCGCCGCGCTCTCCATCCGGCACGTGACCGGCGCGCCCATCAAGTTCATCGGTATCGGAGAAAAATACGACGCCCTGGAACCCTTCCACCCCGACCGCATCGTCAGCCGCATCCTGGGCATGGGCGACATTCTTTCGCTGATCGAAAAAGCCGAAGCCACGGTGGACAAGAAAAAGGCCGAGCAGCTGGCGCAAAAGGCGCTGGCCGGCGACGGCTTCTCCCTGGGCGACTTCCGCGATCAATTGCTGCAGGTGAAGAAGATGGGCTCGCTGCAGAGCCTGATCGGCATGCTGCCTAAAATTGGCCCGTTCTCCAATCTCAAGAACGTGGCCGATAAGGTGGATGAAAAAGAAATTTCGCGCGTGGAGGCCATCATCAACTCCATGACGCCCTACGAGCGCGACCACCACGAGGTGATCAACGGCAGCCGGCGTAAGCGCATTGCCCGCGGTTCCGGCACCACCATCCACGAAGTCAACCAACTCCTGCGGCAGTACGCCCAGATGCGCAAGATGTTCAAAGACATGGGCAAAGCCAGCTTCGCGCGCAAGCTGGCCGGCATGAAGCTGCCGGGAATGTAGAGAAGCAGTGGTCAGTGGTCGGGAGTCAGCCAAAGAGCGGTATGGTTCCAGCGGTTGTCTCAAAATCGAAGTCCTCTGCAGCAAGCAGTTAGCAGTTAGCAGTTAGCACTTAGCCCTGCGCCGCTAAGCCCAAGTCCACCGAGGTTTAAGGGCCAAATGCTAAGTGCTAAGTGCTAAGTGCCAATTGCTGGTTCGACGCGGGCTGAATGCTGATTGCTGAGTGCTGAATGCTTTCCTCCGCTGGTTTAGAATCCTCCCTGGGGTCTCCCATGAAATGGCGCGGGCTTGAGGAGTCCATTCCGGGACAGCAGGCCGCCACCCTGCGCGAAGAACTGGAAGAGCGCAAGGCGCTGGCCGCACAGTATGTTCCGGATGACGTGCAACAGGTCAACCGGCAAACCGTAGAGCAGCTGGCGGCTTCCGGCATGTCCGGCGGGATTCTGGCCGTGGGGGCTGCCGCCGCATCTTTCCAACTGCCGGACCAGGACGGAAAAATCGTTTCGTCCCAGGAACTGCTCCGCCGCGGCCGCCTGGTAATTTGCTTTATCCGCGGGCGCTGGTGCCCTTTCTGCGTGGCTCAATTGGAGGCCATGAACCGGGGTTTATCCTATGTTGAGAAAGCCGGCGCCAGCTTGATCGCCATCTCTCCGCAAACGGTTAAGCAGGCTTTTTTTATGCGTGACCAGCACCAGCTGCGGTTCCCATTGCTGAGCGATGCAGGCAACCAGGTGGCGCGCCAGTTTGGGCTGGTCTACCGTGTTCCCGAGGAACAAAAACAGGTCTACAGCCGCACGTTTGTGAATTTGCCTTTCCTAAATGGGGATGCGAGCTGGGAGCTTCCCATCCCGGCTACCTACATCCTGGAGCGGGATGGAAGGGTTCTTTACGCCAGCGCCGATCCCGACTACACCCACAGGCCGGAACCGCAGGGAATCGTCGGACTGCTGGACCAATTCGCGGCCTAAAGCACGCGTTCGGGATTCCAAAGGCGGAATTCAGAGAAGAGCCCCATTTTCCGCTTCTTTTCCAAAGACAGCCGGCAGTCGTGATTTGACCAAGCGCCCAGGCTTTGAATCGTTCAAAAACGTTCCGGAAACGTTCTGCAAACCGAACATGGCGCAGTTTCCGCTTTACAAACGTCCACCCTGCAGGTTAGCTTTCGGAGTTCGGAATCTCCTCAGGGGGATGTCGGCATTTGTGTGCGCCAGGCCGGGGTTGCCAAGCGCTTAAGCTTTACGGGATAATAAGTGTTTGTTCATTCCGGCAAGAATCAGATGAAAGGTCCTTTATCGTGTTGATGATTCGACTGGCGCGCATGGGTGCGCGCAAACAGCCTTATTACCGTGTGGTCGTGATCGAGAAGGAGCGCGCGCGCAATGGACGTGCCCTGGAGGTGGTCGGTACTTATAATCCCCGTACCAACCCCACCAGCCTGGAGTTGAAGCGCGAACGCATCGAGCATTGGTTGTCCAAGGGAGCCCAAATGTCCCATAAGGTTAGCCAACTGCTCGCCAAAGCTCCCGCCTCGCCGACCGCGGCATAAGAGCCACGTTGCACAGGCAATCCACCCGCATTCAAGGAGTTGTCCCGATGGCGAACGATCAGGGTGGGGATATGCGCGTACTGGTGGAGCAGATTGCCCGGGCTTTGGTGGACGAGCCTGAGCATGTTTCCGTGCAAGCTGTTGACGGAGAGCAGGTTACGGTATTGGAACTGCGGGTTGCGGCGAACGACCTGGGCAAGGTGATCGGCAAGCAGGGCCGCACCGCGCGTTCGATTCGCACTATCCTGAGCGCCGCCGGCATGAAGCTGCGCAAGCGTTTTACCCTGGAGATTCTGGAATAGCCGAACAGTTCATCACCATCGCCCGGGTGCTCAAGACGCAGGGACGGCGGGGCGAAGTCGCAGTAGAACTCCATACTGATTTTTCGGAACGTTTTGCCGAGCGCCGGCAGATTTATGCCCTGGAGCCGGAGGGAAGGCGCCGGGAGTTGCAACTGGAGGATTTCTGGCCGCACCTGGGATATTTTATTCTCAAGTTCCGCGGCGTGGACTCCATCAGCGACGCGGAGCATCTGGTGGGCTGCGAGCTGCAGATTCCTGCCGCCGAACGCACGCCGCTGGAGCCGGGAGCAGCGTACGTCAGCGACCTGGTGGGCTGTACGCTGTGGGACGTGGCTGCCGGCCAAGCGACCGAGGTGGGCACCATCGCCGGGGTTCAGTTTGGAGCGGGAGAAGCGCCGCTGCTGATAGTTCGTTCCGGGAACAAGGAATTTCTGATTCCCTTCGCTGCGGCATACTTGCGGGGCATTGATCTGCCGGGTCACAGGGTCGAAATGGAACTGCCCGAAGGCTTGCTGGAAGTGGATGCGCCGCTGACGGAAGAGGAGAAAAAGCGGCAACGGGGAGAAAGCTAGTTGCAAGTTTTAGAAGCTATTCCCTAATGAAGCAAGCCAGCAAACATCGGTTTCCCTCAGGGGCTAAAGCCCAGCATTTCAACGATTTTGTGCGGCGCGGCTGAAGCCGCACTCTTTCAAACCGATTTATGAGGTAGGTTCTGGTTTTAAGTTTCGATCGCTCAGAGCCTACCCGAAACTTGAAACTGGAAACTTGCTTTCATGAAGTTTGAGATCGTAACCATTTTCCCGGAGTTTTTCCGCGGGCCGCTGGAGCACGGCATTATCCGGCGGGCTCGCGAAGCGGGGCTGGTGGAAGTTGAGGTGGTTGACCTCCGCGACTTCACCCATGACCGGCACCGCACCGTGGATGACCGTCCCTTCGGCGGGGGCGAGGGAATGGTGCTGAAGCCGGAACCGCTTTTTGAATGCCTGGAGGCGAGGGGTTTGGCGCCGCGGGAAGCGCGGCTGGCGGGCACTTCCGGAGAATCGGTGGTTCTGCTTTCCGCCCAGGGCAAGCGCTTTGACCAGGCAGTGGCGGAACAACTGGCTGCCCTAGACCGGGTGGTGCTTATCTGCGGGCGTTATGAGGGCGTGGATGAGCGGGTGAACGATTACCTGGCGGATTGCGAGCTTTCTATCGGCGACTACGTTTTGAGCGGCGGCGAACTGGCTGCCGCGGTGGTGGTGGACACAGTTACCCGCCTGCTGCCGGGGGCGCTGGGCAACGAGGCATCGGCGCGCCAGGAGTCATTTTGCGGGGGAACACTGCGGAAGGCGGCTCCTCAGGAGAAAGGTCAGAGGGCCATGCCGTCCTCCACGTGCGCTTCCGGGGGGCTGCTGGATTATCCGCACTATACGCGTCCGGCAGAGTTTCGGGGCATGGCGGTGCCGGAAGTGCTGGTTTCCGGCGATCATGAGCAGATTCGCCGCTGGCGCCGGCGCGTGGCCCTGGAGAAGACGCTGCGCAACCGTCCCGATCTGCTGCAGCAGGCCGAACTGAGCCCGGAGGACGAGCAGTTACTTGCCCAAATTTCGGGCAAAAGAATTTAGAATGTTGCCAGGGCCAACCTGGCCAACACACAAAGGAAAGATTATGTCGAACCTCATCATTGAAAAACTGCTGGCGAAGAGCCAGCGCACCGATTTGCCCAAGTTTGGTCCCGGCGACACAGTGCGTGTGCACGTTAAGATCAAGGAAGGCGATAAGGAACGGGTGCAGGCCTTCGAGGGCGTGGTCATTTCGCGCACCTCCGGGCCGCAGGCCAGTTTCACGGTGCGCAAAATGAGCTTCGGCCAGGGCGTGGAACGCATCTTCCCGGCCAACTCCAAGGTGATTGACCGCGTGGATGTGGTGCGCTCCTCGCGCGTGCGCCGCGCCAAGCTCTACTACCTGCGTGCGCTGCGTGGCAAGGCTGCCCGGCTGCGCGAAGTGGAATA
>DATEGM010000481.1:0-7942 GCA_035280085.1 Terriglobales bacterium | reverse complement strand
GTGCGCGGATCGGGCAGGTCCGGCGGCACATATAGAATCGCCTGGTTCTCGTAATCGAAGTGCGAGGGCAGCACTAGCTCGCGCGCATGCTCCAGGCCCAGCCGCCGCCGAATGTATTCGAAGCCGCCGCCCACGGCCAGCGTGGCCGAGGTCAGCACCGCGCATTCCAGCTTGTCGAAGAGGCAGGAGCGCAGGATGGGCGCCACATCAATGGGCGTGGCCTGCAGGAAGGTGTGGCGGGAAACGCGGGCTCCGGAGCCGCGCGACTCCCGGCCACCACGGCGCTCGATCCAGAACACGGTGTTGCGGTCGTTCGATTCCATCAAAAACGAAAGCTGCACGCGCAACTCGTCCACCCGCCGAATGAAGTTGAACACCTCTTCCGGCTTCTCCTTCATGCGCTGCAGTTCTGCGCCCAGCCGTCCCAGTGAGTGCATCAGGCCCAAATACTCGTCGCCGTTCTCTTCCAGAAACTCCTGGCGGTTGTGAAAAGGCAGGCGGCCTTCGCCCCCCGGCAAGACGGAAAAGAAAAGCTGGGAGCGCTCGCGCAAGCTGCCCAGCGCGCCGGAAATGGCGGCAGACAGCCCCTTGGCCCGCTGCAGCGAGCTTTCCACGTCGCGCGCTAGGTCTTCGATGCGCCAGTTGCTGACTGTCACCCCGAAATAGCTGCCGGCCACGTTTTCCAGTTCGTGAGCTTCATCAAAGACTACCGCCGCACAGTCCGGCAGAATGCCGGCGTCAGGCGCTCCCTCGGCCGATTGCTTTATGGCCAGGTCGGCGAAGAACAGGTGGTGGTTGACAATGATGATGTCGCTTTCCAGCGCCCGCCGGTGCATCTCGGTGATGAAACAGCGTTCCCATTGGCTGCACTTCTGCCCCAGGCACTTGTCTGAGCGCGCATCCAGGTGATGCCACAACGCGCTCGTTTCCGGCAGCTCCGAAAGCTCGGCGCGATCGCCGGTTTCCGTGGTCTTTTCCCACTCCGCGATGGCGTGGTACTGCTCGATCTCCTCCAGGCCGCTCAGCACCGGCTGACCGGTCAGGTCGTAGAGCTTCTTGCGGCAGAGGTAGTTGTTCCGCCCTTTCATGTAGCACACGCGCAGCTTGCGCTCACCATCGGGCAAAAGCGCCCGCTCGAGAAAGGGAATATCTTTGTAGAAGAGCTGTTCCTGCAGGTTCTTGGTGCCGGTGGAGATGAGCACGCGTTTGCCGATGCGGATCACCGGCAGCAGGTAGGCCAGGGTTTTGCCCGTGCCGGTGCCCGCTTCTACGATCAGGTGGCGCCTTTCCGCCAGCGCCTGCTCCACGGCCTGCGCCATCTGCAACTGCCCGCGGCGAAATTCGTAGGCCGGGTGCGTGCGCGAGAGCAGCCCGCCCGGACCAAAGAACTGATGCAGCGTGGCAAGGGCGCTGGCGGCGGGCTGAGGCAGGCTGGACACGGCAACTCCCTATAATACTCAGTTGGGCGCCAGTTCTCAGTACCTGGTACCCAGTAATCGGTTTTGGTTCCCGGTTGCAAACAGCCACAGCCTCGAATGGGTACCGTTCGTACCGTGGCTCGGTTTCAGCCCTGCCGTCAAATGCTTATTGGGTTTGTCATCCTGAGCCGAGTGCGACTGAGCCTCGGCGAGGGAGCACGAGGTGAAGGACCTGCTTTTGAATGGATCTGTGACCAACTCGCCTATCGAGACTGTCGCCGCGACTCCCATTCCTACCCTCGCCATCGTCGGCCGCCCCAACGTCGGCAAATCCACACTTTTCAATCGCATCATCGGCCGCCGTCGCGCCATTGTGGGTGACGAACCCGGGATTACGCGCGACCGCCTGTATGGCGAGGCCCACTGGGGCGGCCACGACCTGCGCGTTATTGACACCGGCGGCATCATCCCCGAAGACAAGCAGCTGATCCCCGCAGAAATCTTTCGCCAAGCCCGCGTGGCCCTGGAAGAGGCCGCCGCCATCATCATGGTGGTGGACGCGCGCACCGAACTGGCTGCGCCCGACCTCGACCTGGCCCGCCTGCTGCTCCGCACCGGCAAGCCGCTGTTCCTCGCGGTCAACAAGGTGGACTCGGAAAAGCAGGAAGCCACCGCTGAGGAGTTTCGCCGTCTCGGCATCCGCAATCTGTTTCCTGTTTCCGCGGAGCACGGGCGCGGTGTGGCGGAGCTGCTGGATTCGATCGTGGAGATTTTGCCGGCGCCCGCTGATCAAAGCTTCACCACAGAGGACACAGAGGGCACAGAGGAAAAAATAAAAGAAGGAAAACCAGAAGCTCAGGAACAAGCGCGCGAGACCCGCGTCGCCATTATCGGCCGTCCGAACGTAGGCAAGTCCACGCTGCTGAACCGCCTCACCGGTTCCGAGCGCGCCATCGTTTCCCCCGTTCCCGGCACCACCCGCGACGCCGTGGACGAAATTGTGGAGCGCGATGCCCTCCGTTACCGCTTCATTGACACCGCCGGCATCCGCCGCAAGGGCAAGACTCACCTGATGGCGGAAAAGCTCTCGGTCGTGATGGCGCGCAAGCACCTGGAGTCTGCCGACGTGGCGCTCATCATAGTTGACGCCACCGAAGGCGTCACCGCGCTCGACGCCACCATCGCCGGCTATGCCCATGAGAGCGGCCGCTCGGTCATCATCGTGGTTAATAAATGGGATCTGGTGGCCGGCAAGAAGCTGGAGAGCTGGCGCGGGCGCAACCTGCCGACCCAGGAACGTCCCGTGGACCGAAACCTCTACGAGCAACAGGTGCGCCGCTCCCTGAAGTTCCTGGAATATGCTCCCGTAATTTTCATTTCGGCTTCCACGGGCAAGAATGTGGACAAGATTTTCTCGGTGCTTCAGCAGGTGGCCGAAGAGCGGCGCAAGCGTATCCCCACTTCCGCCATGAACCGCTTTCTGAAACACGTGGACTTCGAGCGCGCCTCCGTGCCCATGGCTAAGAGGGTGAAGATTTATTACATGACGCAGGCTTCGGTGGCGCCGCCCACCTTCGTGCTCTTCACCGATAGGGCGGTGAAGCTGCACTTCTCCTACCAGCGCTTCCTGGAAAACCAGATCCGGCGGGCGTTTGGCTTTATCGGCACCCCTATCCGCATCCTGACTCGCGCAAGTTCTTGAAGCCCTCAACGCAGAGTTCGCCAGGAATTAACCGAATGTCATCCTGAGCGAGGGCGCACGCCCGAGCCGAAGGACCCCCGAGAGGTTAGCGAGCACACCACTGCTTAAGGGAATCCGACCCGCTCCCTCTTGAAACTCCCCTCAGCATGGCGCAAATGAAAGGGGTGTTTGGACTCGGGCGTGCGCTCTCGCTCAACATGACAGTCGCATTTCTTAACTAGTTTTGGCAGGGGAAGAACAAGGTTCCGCTCGGGATGACAGATTAAGACTGGGCGCTGCAAAATAGTGGCTCAGCCGGTTTTGGCGACCTCTGCAACTCTCCGCGCCATCTGCGCTGAGCTTTTTAACCACACATCGAGTTCGCCTAGCGCCCGCTCACATTGCAGACGATGCCGCTCCGCTCGGTCGCGCACTTTGCGCTCCAGCGGCGGCAGCAGGTCGAAGGTGATGTTCGCCGGCTGGAAGTTCCTCGCGTCGGCGTGGGTGACGTAATGCGCTAGTGAGCCCAGAGCCGTTGCTCGCGGTGGCGCCACAGGCTCCGAACCGGCTGCCAGCGCGGCGGCGTGCATTCCTGCCATAAGCCCGGCCGCGATGGATTCCACATATCCTTCCACCCCGCAAATCTGTCCGGCAAAAAAGATGTTCGGCTGCGACTTGAGCTGCATGCACTCATTCAGCAGCGTGGGACCATTGATATACGTATTGCGGTGAATCTGCCCGTAGCGCAGGAAGCGCGCATTCTCCAACCCGGGAATGAGCCGCAGCACGCGCGCCTGCTCGCCAAACTTCAAATGGTTCTGGAATCCCACCAGGTTGTAAGAATCGGCGCGCAGGTTCTCCTGCCGCAACTGCACCACGGCATACGGTTGCTTCCCGGTGCGAGGATCGAGCAAGCCCACCGGCTTCATGGGACCGAAACGCAGTGTGTCGCGTCCACGCCGCGCGATCTCCTCGATGGGCAGGCAAGCCTCGAAATAGTTCAAGCGTTCCCAGTCGCGCTGCTCGACTGCCTCCGCCGCCACCAGGGCCTCGTAAAAGCGGCCGTATTCCTCTGCCGTCATCGGGCAGTTGATGTAGTCCGCTGTTCCCTTATCGTAACGCGCTGCTTTGTACACTCGGCCCATGTCAATCGACTCGGCGTCCACGATGGGACTGATGGAATCGTAGAAGTAGAGATGCGTGCCGCCGGTCAGGCGCGCAATTTCGCGGGAGAGGGCATCCGAAGTAAGCGGGCCGGTGGCGATGATGGTAATCCCTTCGCTCGCGTCAATCCGGGCGACTTCTTCGCGGCGCACTCGGATGAGCGGCTGACGCAAAAGCGCTTCGGTCGCCGCAGCCGAAAACGCTGTGCGGTCCACCGCCAGCGCGTGACCGGCGGGCACGGCGCATTGCCGCGCCAGTTCCATGAGCAGCGAGCCCGCCCGGCGCATCTCCTCTTTCAGCAGCCAGGGCGCGCTGTTTTCAGAATCCGACTTGAGGGAATTAGAGCACACGAGTTCGGCGAAATTGGCTGTCTGGTGCGCGGGGGTAAAGCGTGCCGGGCGCATTTCATAGAGCTCTACCGGGACGCCGCGAGCCGCGGTCTGCCAGGCTGCTTCCGATCCCGCCAGACCTGCGCCGATGATGCGAATGGGTTCCATTAACGATTGAAAAGAACCGACTCCCCATTACCAATTACAAGTTACTCAATTACAAATTCTCCGTGACCGCTGTGTCCTCTGTGGTGAATCACAGAATTTCCCGCTGGTCGCCAACCCGCCGCGTGACCCGCTCCCGGTCCAAATACTCCAGCAGGGGAATTGCGTATTTCCGGCTTACCCCAGTCAGGTCCTTGAACTCGGCAACGCCGATCCGGGCTGATTTTGCCTTGTGGGCGCTCACCCGCTGCCGTAATTCCTCCAGTGCGCCGCGATGAAAAACCAGGTCGTCGGAAATTTTCACCAGCACCTTGTCGCGCAGCAGCAGGGTAACGATTTTCTGCGCGGTCGCTTTATTCACCCGGAGCCCGGCCAATACTTCTTTGAGGGCGGGCACCTTCAGACCGGCTCCGTAGAACGCCTGCTCGATGGTGCGCTTGGACTCGGCTTCTTCATCTTTGAATACCAAGCTGCGACCGGCTGACCGCACCTGTTCGCCGCTGACGGCAAGCTTGTTCACTCTCACGAGCGCTTCCAGAACGGCGCTGAACACCTCCGCGCGCAGCCCCAGCTTCTCCCGCAATTCTTCCTTGCTGATGCCCGCCACCAGCGGGTTGGCGCGATGAAACTCTTCCACTCCCGCCAGCGCTTCGCGTTGCGCTTGGGAAAAGGCCTCCTGCGCGATCAGCACATCGCCGAAGCGGGACAGTTTCCCTTGCAGCGATGTCGCGTGCGCTTCCACCAGCGCCGGCCGCCAGCCCGTCTCCGCCACCGCATCATCCAGGGCCAGCCCCGGCTCGCCGCGGCGTGCCACCCGCGCGGCCAGGATCTCCGGCGCCGTGCCGTTGGCCAGCACCGGCAACAGCGCCTCCGCTCTCTCCTTCGCGGTTTTCCCCGCCAGAGGCGCGGCATCCAGTACCGTCCCGCCTGCTATGGTCACCACCGGCGAAAACTGGCGCAGGATAAAGCGGTCTCCGGGCAACAGCAGCATGGGCTCGGCGGTACGCAGCTGGGCATAGCCAGATTGTCCCGGCGCCAGCTGCTTTGTACCGTATAGAACCACCTCGGCCACGGTTTCCGCGGTGTAGGCGTGCAGGTGAACACGGGCGCGGTCTTTCAGCGGGCGCGCCGAGGGCAGCAGCGCCAGGGAAACATCGGCACGACGGGTGGTTCGAAACGTGTTCGTCGGCGCCAGCATCATGCCGCGCGCCAACTCCTCCTTGCTAACGCCTGCCAGGTTAAGCGCCGTGCGCTGACCTGCCGTGGCCCGTTCTGCCGGCTGCCCATGCACCTGCACCCCCCGCACTCGCACCCGGCGTTGCCCGGGAAAGAGTTCCAGCTCTTCTTCCCTGGCGACGGTGCCCGCCAGCAGCGTGCCCGTCACCACCGTGCCAAATCCCTTCATCACGAAGACGCGGTCAATGGGCAGGCGGGCCAGCGCGCTCGCATCGCGCTGGTGCGCTTCGCCTGCGGCCTGGACCAGTTCCCGCTTCAAGTCCTCCAAACCGGCGCCTGTCTTTGAACTCACCGCAAGAATCGGCGCGCCTTCCAGGAAGGAGCCGCGCAGAAAATCCTCCACTTCCAGCCGGACCACCTCCAGGGTGTCGCGGTCCACCAGGTCGGATTTGGTGAGCACGGTGATGCCGCGGCCGATCCCCAGCAGCCGGCAGATATCGAAGTGCTCGCGGGTTTGCGGCTTGATGGATTCGTCAGCGGCAATCACCAGCAGAACCAGGTCAATGCCGCCTATGCCGGCCAGCATGTTGCGCACAAAGCGCTCATGTCCAGGCACGTCCACGAAGCCCAGTCGCACCAATTCGCCGCCGGGTAAGGGCAGCTCCAGGTGGGCAAAGCCGATATCAATGGTGATGCCGCGGCGTTTTTCCTCTTCCAGTCGGTCGGGATCGGTGCCCGTCAGAGCTTTCACCAGCGCGGATTTGCCGTGATCTATATGCCCGGCTGTGCCTACGATGACGGACTTCATCGCTGCCATAATAAAGGCCCTTGGCAGGAAACTCGAAACTCGCTCTCTTGAGCCTGCCCCACTCCTCGTGGGATAGTAGGCGCTGCATGGCCGACCGCCTGATTACCGTAGCCAGCTTCCGTGACCTGCCTCAGGCGCTGCTGGCCAAAGGGGCGCTGGATTCAACCGGCATTCCCTGTTTCCTGGCCAACGAGAACATTGTGCGGCTGGACTGGTTGCTGGCCAGCGCTGTGGGGGGCATTCGACTGCAGGTCCCGGAAGGCGATGCGGAAAAGGCGCTGCAGGTCCTGAACGACGGCATCCCCGCTGTGTTCTTTTCGGAGAAGGGCGAGCTTTACGAGCAGCCGCAGTGCCCCAACTGCGACTCGCTCAACATCTCCTACCAGGACCGCAACCGCTGGGCGACATTTCTTTCCTGGCTAATGCTGAGCATACCTCTGCCCTTTCCTAAGGAATTGCGCTGGGTGTGCGGGAAGTGCGGCTACGAATGGGAGGCGGAAGAACCCGCCGCTTGACCCCTTTGGGGTGCCCAGGGATCCGCTGGTTGACGGGTCCCTGAGTCTGTCCCGAAGTATCAGGACATCAGTTCGTTACTAATTGTGTGGGATGCCGCCTGCCCCGGCAGAGGTTTCTTCCAGGAGGTGACGTACCGCGACCTGCTTCTCAACTCGCCCACGGATCAATCACGGGCACCGAGAGATCCGCGAAATGGCTTGTGTTCCGCGTCGCCAGCGTGGCGTGGTGAGCGAGCACGATGCCCGCGATCATGGTGTCGCGCAGATCCCCTGGTTGCCCCCTCCGCTGGCGAGCGGCCATCAGGTTCGCCGCTTCCGTCGCGCATGCGGCATCAAAGGGCGCAATTCTCTGCCCCATCTTGTCGAGCATGGCTTCGAAGGCATGTATAAGAAGCGATTGGCGTTTCCCCGTAGCCATGATCTGCAACCCAAAGCGAATTTCCAGGATAGTCACTGACGTGGTCCAGATTGAGGTCCGCGGTTGGGCATCCAGCCAGGCAATCACATCGGCGTCGGGCGCCTGCCGCATGAGAGCCGAAACCACGTTGGTGTCCAGGACGATCACGGCTCGAGCGCCGGAGGCTTGATCCTGTGGCCGCGCAATTCCGCCACTTCGGAGTTAAGGCCGGCGTTGGCAAACAGGCGGGAGATTTCCGAGCCCAGCCCGAGGCTGGCATCCTCGTCTT
>DATEGM010000480.1:0-4406 GCA_035280085.1 Terriglobales bacterium | reverse complement strand
TTCCTTCCCGGAATTCTGCCTCTAATTGACAACTCCGGTCTTCCCTCTCGCTTCTTAGTAAATGCGGCCCAGAACCTCGGCGTGGAGATTCTCCTCCCGCTACAGGTATGTTCCCTAGCGGCCGTACTCTTGACCGCGGCGGACACACGTACGTTCGCGCGCCCGTTTCGTCCACCATCATCGAAACCTTGTGCGGAACGGCGCGAGCAGAAAGTGCAGGCGGCAATGAATCAGCGGGAACCCTATGCCCTCTTTCGCGGTATTTACAGCCGAGTAGCCCGGCAACTGGGAGTGGATCGTTCTTACGTCAGCCGGGTGGCCCGCGGTGAAAGGCGCTCGGAAGAAGTCGAAGCGGCTTTGCGAATCGAACTGCGCCGCCTCGAAACTGCCGTCAAGGCGCTGGGCAAGCATCTTCCCGCCAGCCGGCGCGGCCGCAAGCTTAGCGTTCTGGTGGTGGACGATGAGCGCACAGTGGCTCACAGCATCGCCGAAATACTTTCCCTCAACGGTTTCGAAACCCGCGTTGCCTACGACGGCCGCCAGGCCATTCGCGAGGTCCTGGAGGATTGCCCGGACGCCATTATCACCGATGTGGTCATGCCCCGTGTGAATGGCATTGAGGCCGCCAAGGCTATTCAGGAGATGTGTCCCGACGCCCGCATCCTGCTCTTCTCCGGCCAGGCTGCCACCTCTGACCTGCTCAAAACCGCCGAACAGCAGGGTTACTCATTTGAGCTGCTCCCCAAACCCGTCCATCCTGACGTGCTGCTCAGCAAGCTCAGCCAGCCTGCTCCAGCTCCCATGTAGCCGCCTGGGAGTGGACGCGACCTCCCATTCCTGCATCTAATCCTGCCAACTTACCTGGAAATCATTTCCCTGCGGACGGACCTGCGGGCCCGCTCAAGCCGGGGGGATTTGCCGTTCTTCCAGGAACTTTGAGGAGGTTTGGTGCGCAAAACAATATTAGGCTTTCTATGTCTCCTGCTTCCTGTGGCGTTGCACGCCCAGAAAAATGACCTGGCCCTCACTGGCGGCGGTTACTTTAATGTGGGCAATCCGCTCAACTTTGGGGCCGCTCCCGCTCTGGAAGTGAGCTTTGCTCACCGCATCGCCTCCGTGCCACTTCTCGGCCTTTATGCGGAGATACCGGTGGCCGGCTCCTTCAGTTCGAATATTCCTACTATCAGCGGTCTCACCGTAGCCAGTAGTTATACGTCGTTGTTCATTACACCGGGCTTGCGGCTGCGGCTGGCCCCCTCGTTTCCCCTCTCACCCTACGTTTCCGCAGGTTTGGGCTACGGACGCTTTAATCGCCAGCTCTTTACCGGAGGTAGCAGCGCCGATAGCACCTTCGCCTTTGACATCGGCGGCGGCTTGGACCTTAAGTTCCTGCCCCTGGTGGGTTTACGCGCCGAGGTTCGGGACTTCAATTCGGGCGGAATTGGCCTGGAAACTCTGGCCCTTGGCCGTCAAAACAACGTTTTTGTAACCGCGGGCATTACCCTTCGCTTCTGACCTGCTTTGGAATACGGGAAAGAGTCAGCAAATGTAAAGTACCGCCCATGGCCCTCCCTGAAGTAGTAAATTAGAGAGAGAATTTCTTCCGGGTGGGGTTTAAGGGTTTAGGACTACTCCGGCCACACCAAATTAAATGCTGCCGCCATTCTTGCCGGGGCATCTAGTGGGGTACGTATGAAGCAGCGCATTATCGCCTTGTTCACGGTTTGCCTGTTTGCAGTCAGCCTTTTTGCCACCAACAAGAAGGATGAAGTGCCCAAGGAAGTGCAGGACGGCAGCCTGAATGATGTTTCCGCCATTGGGCACCGCAACGTCGGCTGCAATAAAGGCCTGGGCAACTGGTACAGCATTGATTCCCAGGTGAACATGGGCCGCCAGTACGCCCAGCAGGTGGAGTCGTCGGTGAAGCTGATCAAGGATCCCGTGATCGGCGAGTACATCAATCGTGTGGGCCAGAACCTGGTGCGCAACTCCGATTCCAAGGTGCCCTTCACCATCAAGGTGATTGATTCCGACCAGGTCAACGCCTTCGCCCTGCCTGGCGGCTTTTTCTATGTGAATTCCGGCCTGATTCTGGCGGCCGATAACGAAGCTGAATTGGCCGGCGTAATGGCACACGAGATTGCCCACGTGGCCGCCTGCCATATCGCCCGCGAGCAGACCCGTGGCAACCTGGCCAACATCGCCTCCATCCCCCTCATTTTCGTGGGCGGCGGCATCGGTTATGCCGTGGAAAGCGCCGCCGGCCTGGCTCTGCCCGTGACCTTCATGAAGTTTTCGCGCGGCTTCGAGGCCGAGGCGGATTACCTGGGTGTGCAGTACCTGTACAAGGCCGGCTACGACCCGCAGTCTTTTGCCGCCTTCTTTGAAAAAATCGAGGCCCTGGAAAAAAAGAAACCCGGCCTCCTCGACAAAGCCTTTGACTCACATCCGCAGACTCCGGCGCGCGCTGCGCAAACGCAAAAGGAAATCGCCAAGATTCTGCCTGCTCGTAACGAGTACGTAGTGGATACCTCGGAGTTTCAGGATGTGAAAACGCGGCTGGCCCACCTCGAGAACCGGCGCAAGGTGGAGAATGCCAACGGCAAGGCTGAGCCCAGCCTGCGCCGTACCCAGCAGCCCGGCGAAAACACCGGTGGCAAAGACGATGACCATCCCGTGCTCAAGCGCCCCGGCAGCGACTCCCACTAGAGCGTAAAGACGCTCAATCCTGCAGATTTTGCTGCCCTGACGAGATGGGCGTCCGTCGTAGCCAATGGTAAACCCGATTGGCTGGCAAGCCCGAGATACGCCGCATCGTAGTTCGTGAGGCCATGCCTTTGCGCCAGCATTGGCAGTTGGAGCAATTCAGCGGGTGTTTCTTGCGCTGCGTCGATGGGTAGAGCCTTCAGGCGAGTCAAGAACTGGTCCATCTGATCAACGGAGATTCGATTACGTCGATGGGCCATGAGAAGCCCATTACCGACCTCATAAAACCAAAGAATCGGTACGAGGGCACGTTTATCGGAAAGACTGCCAAGGATGGCCAGGCTGTATTTGCGGTTGACTTCATCGTCAAGAAACCACTGGAGCGCAACAGAGGCGTCCAGTACCAAATCACTCACAAACGGTGACCTTCGTGGATCAATTGCTTAACCGTGACGTCTTGCAGGCGCACTCGGTTCTTCTCGACGAATGTGAGCATTTCGCGCACTGCCGCACGTTGTCTATTTCCGGAGGCAGGCTTGGTCCCAGACTTCTCTTTTTCACGCAGGGCTTCCAGGGCCTCTCCAATCACTTCTTCGACGGAATGGAAGTGACCCGTCTTCAACTCCTCTTTCACGATTTTTTCCTGCTCCGGAGTCAGACTGATATTCATCGCCTCATTCCATTTCCTTTGCTGTGTACATGATATCAGCGCCATCGCTCATCGCCCTAAAGATTAGCCGTGGCAGATGGCCTACCTGAGTACACTCTGGAACGGCTCGCCCGCGGGAACAAACGTCACCTGTACGCCGGGGAATAGCCCCCGCAGCCAGCGCGCGCAATACTCCATTCCCGGTTCCTCCGAAACTTCGTGACCCAGCAGAATGAGCGCCTTCGCCCGGCCTTCGGCGGCGGCATCGCGCACATACTCTACCGTCTCCCATTCCCGCGCTTCGCCCGCCACCAGTACCTGCACGTCATCCCGTTCCAGTTGCTTGATTTCCTTATTCTCACCCGAGGCGCCCGGCAGGTAAGCCACATCGGTCACCCGCAGCAGGGGATCGCCCACAATTCGTATGCTTCGCGAATTCAGCTTGGCTTGCAGATCCGCCGCCAACTGCCCCACTGTGGTCGGCGGCAGCGTGAAGGCATTTTCCTCATAAGGCCGGCGGTATTTTTCCCAGCCCACCGCCTGCGTGAAGCCTTCAATGATGCCGTCGGGCTTGCGCCAGTGCCACTGGTCGTGAAAGCGCCAGATCACCAGGTGGTGCTCGCGAATGTAGGCCATCTTCTGCTCGAATACCAGGTCGCCCTTCAAGAATGCAGTCTCGTCCAGGTGGTTATAGAACGTGGGCTCATGGGTGATGATGAGGTTAGCGCCAGAAGCCACCGCTTCCTGCAGTACCGCATAGGTGGCCAGAAACGTGGTGGCGATGCCGGTCACCGGAGTTTCCGGATCGCCCGCTTTGAAGGTGTCCACCGTGTTCGGGTCCACCGGCGCGCCAATCTGCAGCTTGATCTTTTCGATCACCTGGCGAGCGGTTAGCGGTTTCTGCGCCCACGCCGGCCACGCACAAGCCACAACCACGGCCAGGATGAGCGCCGCGCTTCGCCGTTCAAATAAGGAACACATGGCGGCATTGTAGCCAACCCGCACGCGTTTCACGAATGTCATCACGAATGCATCACGAATGTCATCCTGA
>DATEGM010000479.1:0-7574 GCA_035280085.1 Terriglobales bacterium | reverse complement strand
ATTCTTGAGCCGCGGAGCGGCACCAGAATGTAGCCCCGGACGTTAGTCCGGGGTACAAAGTCTAGCAAGTTCATAGCCCCAGCGGGGCGAAAGAACGTTCTCACACACACTCGGAAGTGCTGGGAACGCCGAAGTGGAATAAAACGAGTCCGCTTTAGCGGACGGCACCTGTTTCGTAGCAGCCTCGTAAGCTGTGGATTCAAAGTGAAACAGGAGCGAGCCCCAGAGCGGCGACAGAATATCTCGCCAGTTCGCTCACGGCATGATTGGATCGCCATCGGCGGAGCAACTCGCAGAAGTAACGGGTATTCCTAGTGGGTAGGGCCATGAAAATTTTCTTCGGGCTATTCGCTCTCCTCGCAGCCATGCTGCTGCCTCAGCCCTCGCCCGCTCAGGCCAAAACGAGCGAGGCAGTCAGGACGTTTACCGGCTGTCTCACCGCCGCCAACGGGCTGCTGCTGCTCCAGCAAGGTGGCGGTCACGCTTACGCTCTGCACGGCAATACGGAGGGAATTTCCAAGCACTTGGACCACATCTTGGAGGTGCAGGGCAGCCCAGAGAAGCCGCAAAATCCAGACAAAATTGGCGCCGCCTTGCAAGTCAAGAGCTGGAAAGCCGGGGCCGAGTGTCACCTGAATCTGTCGTCCATCTCGCGGGAGAATCAGGCGTGGGAAAAGAGTGGCGAGCCAGCCGTCGCTGTAGCCGGCAAAGCTGGGCAAGCGGCAACTGCCGTACCCGTAACCAGCAACCGCTCAGTGGGCGAGACTGCGCCACCGAAGGACGTTGATCGTAACCGGGTCTCTCAACCGTCGCCGCAACCCGGGCAGCCCCCGGTGGCTGAGCAGACCGCCCAGAATCCCGAGGCGGCCAACCGCATAGCTGTCGCCGCCCAGCGGGCCGAGATTGGCACTCATAACGGCACTTTGGGAGTACCCGCAGCCCCTGGCACGGGGACCGCAACTTCCGAACAATCCCCGGTGCGGCCCGCGGTAGTCGTACAAATGGACGGTGAAGAATACGAACCCTCGAAGATAACCATTTCTGCCGGCCAAACTGTTAAATGGAAAAACAACACCGGCGATCCGCATACCGTGACGGTTGTTCCCGATAAAGCGCTGGTCCCGGCTGACGTTGCACTTCCCAAAAATGCCCAGCCTTTCGATTCCGGCACCATTCCCGCCGGCATGACCTTCGCCCATACTTTCACCGTGCCCGGCACCTACCGGTACTACTGCACTCTGCACGAGAGCAACGGCATGGTGGGCGAAGTGACGGTGAAGTAAAGCCGGGCCTGGCGCGCCGGTAGTGAACGCTATAATCTCGGCATGCTTCGTTCTCTCTCAGGGGACGGAATGGCATACGTTTTGATTGTTCTGCTTCTGACCTGCGCCTCCTGGGCGCAGCAGGAAACTCCGCAAAAGCTTCCCGGCACCGTTCCACTCGCCATAGCCACAGATACCTTGCCGCAGCCCATCGCCCACACCCCGTATAGGGTCCAACTTACGGCTCAGGGAGGCACACCGCCTTATTCCTGGAGCATCGAAAACGGCAAACTTCCGCCGGGATTGCGCCTGGACCCCCAGGCCGGAACCCTGAGCGGTGTTCCTGAAGCTCCCGCTGAACTGACGTTTACCGCGCGCGTCACCGATTCCGCGGAGCCCCCGGTCACCGCCTCGCGCGAACTCAAAGTGAAGACTGTGCCTGCCCTGCAACTGGAATGGCAGCGTCAGCCGGTTCTGGAGAACGACGGCATTTATGGCGAAGTTCAGGTGGGCAATCCCGGCAAGGATCCCTACGATCTGACCTTCATCGTCGTTGCCGTCAACGAAATCGGCAAGGCATTTGCCCTCGGCTACCAGCACTTCACTTTGCGGCCGCAGGCGACGCAGGCCATCCCCTTCGGTGGCAGCCTGCCCCTGGGCTCCTATATCGTTCACGCCGACGCCGTAGGGGAGATCGCCGCAAAGGACATAATCCGCCGCGCCCGCTTGCAAACTCCCAAGCCGCTGGTCAAGCAATGAAGCAGTGATATCTTTGAACATTCCCTTTGTCGGCGGAGAAGCCCATCAACGTTGCCGTAGTTGGAGCCGGCGCTTTCGGGCGCAATCACGCCCGCGTGTACCAGCAGATGGAACACGCGGGAGAGTCGGTACACCTGGCCGCCGTCGCTGACCGGGACCCCGCGCGAGCCACGGCACTAGCGCGGCAGTTCGGGCCGGATGTAGCCGTCTTCAACGATTTAGCGGAGTTGATCGCACGCGGCGGTATCCAGGCGGCCTCTGTTGTTGTGCCTACCGTGCAGCACCTCGACGTGGCCGGCCAGCTAATGGCCGCTGGGGTTGATGTGCTGATTGAGAAGCCCCTGGCAGCCACCTTGGCCGACGCCGACAAACTTATCAGCCTGGCCAGGCAGCATGGGCGCATAGCCCAAGTCGGCCACCTCGAGCGCTTCAACCCGGCGGTGCAGGCCACTCTGCCCCTGGTCAGCCGCCCCATGTTTTTTGAGGTGCACCGGCTGAGCGTTTTCAGCCCGCGTTCCCTCGACATAGATGTGGTCCTCGATCTCATGATCCACGACCTCGATATTGTGCTTGCCCTGGCAAAATCGCCGGTCAGAGAGGTGCGCGCCGTGGGCCTGCCCATTCTTTCTCCGCAGGTGGACATCGCCAACGTGCGCCTGGAGTTCCAGTCTGGTTGCGTGGCCAACTTCACCGCCAGCCGGGTGAGCACAGAGAAGGTGCGCAAGCTGCGCTTCTTCCAGCCGCAGCAATACATTTCCGTGGATTACACTCGCCAGGACGTGCTCGTCTTTACCGTGGCGCCCGGCGCCCAGCCGGCGGGGATTTCGGTGCCGGGCGCCCCGGGTTCTCCCATACAGATAGCTAAGCCTTCCGTGCACGCCCAAGAGCCGCTGCAAGCAGAGCTGCGAGCGTTCGTTCAAGCCGTGCGCCACCGCTCTCAGCCGGTGGTCCCCCTGGAAGATGGTCGCCGCGCACTCGCCCTGGCTTTGGATATTCAGGCCACCATGCGCGAGCACGGCCGCAGGGTAAATCTGGACGCGCTGGGCGCAAGGACGCAATGAATGGCAACTCGCAAACAGAAACTCTGATCAGGCAGTGGCCTTGAAAGGGAGAGCCTTCAGTCCGTCCGCATCTCTCAACCATCCGCGCAGATTTAGCCGCTGAGGGATCTGAAGAGCGTCGCGCCAGCTTTATCGGTGGCCCACCCGTCCTACCAGGTACAACACCAGGGAAAGCACAACGCTCAGAACAATGCAGGTGGCCAGTGGGAAGTAGAAGGTGGTGTTCTTGCCCCGATAAACAATATCGCCGGGCAGGCGGCCAAGAGGCAGGTGCACGCGTCCGGCAAAGATCAGAACAACTCCAAAGAGGGCAATCAGGGCCCCGAAAAATATCAGGATTTTGCCGAATTCAGCCACTTGTCGAGTCTACCGCAGTTGCTTTCACGCGGTATGGCATCAGCAAAGGGTGGCGTCAAGATGAGCGCCGAGTTTAGCCTTCCCGGACTCCTGGCTCCTGGCTCCTGGCTCCTGGCTCCTGACTCCTGAGTTCCCGCTTACCAACCTGCTGCATCTCACCTGCGTCCTAAATACACAGGTATGAATCCGCGGCAAACCATCGCGGTAGTGGCGAATTTCCTGATCATTGTGGGGCTGGTGATCTACGCCTTTACCCTGTTCGCCGAGTATGAATCCCGAGGGCGCTGGGCCAAAAACATGACGAGCCTGCTGGCGGGGATTGGCATGATGGTGCTGGCTATCGCCCTGTTGCTCACGCCGGCCAATGCCCGCACCATCATGAAGGTCGCCCAAAGCGGTGCCGCCGAGGTGCTGCTCTGGGTGAGCACGGGACTGCTTCTGGCCGCCATCACCGCCTTCGGCGCCATCACCTACTGGCGTCCTCTCCGCCTCTTACATGAGCGCAAGATCGAAAGCGACCTCCACCGTGAGCTCCCGAAGATCCCGTAAAGGAACCGCAGCCGACCGGGGCCAGGTCGTGTCCTGGCCTCAGCCGGGGGTACCGGCGGCGCCCCAGCCCGCCCCGACCAACCCACCGCAGCGGTATGCCTTCCTGCGCCGGCTGGGACCGGGCATCGTTACCGGTGCGGCCAACGTGGACCCCTCCCTGATCGTGACTGCGACCGTGGTCGGGGCTGCCTTCCATTTCTCGCTGCTTTGGGTGGTCGTGCTCTGCGTGCCCATTCTGCTGGCGGTCTTTGCGGTTTCGGCGCGCCTCGGCTACCAGACGCGCATGGGCCTGGTGCACCTGCTGCGGGAAAACTATGGGCGCAAAGTCGCCTTGGCCTGCGCCCTGCTGATTGTGGTGATTAATTTGGCCATGATTGTCGCTGACCTGATGGCGGTTTCCGACGCACTTTCCGTCATCCTCGGACAAACGCGCATGTTGTTCGTGGCGGCCACCGCATTCACCATCTGGTACATCCTTATTTTTCGCGACTACCGGCGCATTACCGACGCGCTGGTGTGGCTCTCCTTGCCTCTATTCGTCTACGTGGTTTCTGCCATATTTGCCGCGCCTTCACCAGCGCAGGTAGCGCTGCGCACCTTCGTGCCCCAGGTGCGGGGCGGAGCCGAATACGTGGATGCTATTGTCGGCATCTTTGGCTCGCTGCTCACGCCGTATGTGATCGTCTGGCAGACCAGTTCGCGTCGTGAGCAGGCGGCGATAGGCGAAGAAGACTCGCATGTGGCGCAATCGCGCGCCGGAACGGTGGTCAGTACTCTGCTGGCCTACTGCGTGATGCTCTCCGCGGCGGCGGTCCTCCACTTTGCCCATCCCGTCGACATGACTACTACCCAGGCCGCTGAGGCCCTCAGCCCGGCGGTGGGCGGCTTCGGTCCCATTCTTTTCTCCATCGGGATAATCGGGGCCGGCATGGTGGCCCTCCCGGTTTTGGTGGCCTCCATGTGTTACAGCATTGCGGAAGCGATGGGCTGGCGTTCTGGCTTGAGCGAACATCCCTGGGAGGCCAAAAGCTTCTACGTCTTGATCTCGCTTTCCATGCTGGCGGCCGTAGTGCTGAATTTCACCCCCATCAATCCCGTGAAAGCGCTCTACTGGTCGCAGATTCTGGCGGGCGCGCTGACGGTGCCCATTTTGCTGGCTATGCTCGTGCTCTCCAACGACCGCCGCATTATGCGCACCACCAACACCTTCTGGCAGAACTTCTGGATTGGCGGCGCTATCGGGGGCCTCATTGCCATCGGCGCTGTTTTGCTGGCCTGGAACCTCTGAGACGCATTGATAAAATGCTCGGGTGACTAAATTCCCACAGATCGCAGTCTTCATCAGCCTGAGCGTCGCTCTATCAGCGCAAAGTAAACCCCTCGAGCTCACTTCCGAGCCCGGACATCACCTCGTCCTGAAAAACCAGTACACACGCGTGTTCCAGGTGACGGTGCCGCCTCATGCTACGACGCAGTTGCATCTGCATCGTCATAGCTACCTGTTTGTGAACCTGGGTCAGGCGGAAATCGAAAACGACGTCCAGGGCAAGGCTCTGGTGAAGATGAAGCTGGCGGATGGCCAGACGGAGCTGTCCCCGGGGCCGTTCTCGCACGTCATCAAGAACATTGGCGATACGCCGTTTCGGAATGTGACCATCGAAATCCTGCGCTCGTCTTCGTCAGCGGGCGAGGAGGCGCCGCGGGAGCGCGGGCTGAGCGTGGACAGCGGCCTGGTAATTGACACCCTTTTCGACACGGACCAGGTGCGCGTTTCCGAATTTCAGCTCAATCCTGGCGCTCACGTGGATATCCATCAGGACAAGTGGCCGCACTTGTTGGTTGCGGTGAGCGATCTGAAGCTTCGCGACCAGAGGCCGAACGGCCGCGGCGGTGACCTGAATCAGAAAGCCGGCGATATTTCCTGGTCAGAAGGCGGGCACCCCCACACTTTCACCAATCTGGGACTGAAGCAGGCGCATTGGATTGACGTGGAGTTCAAGTGAAGCCTTCGGTCCAGCCGGCGGCACACGCCGCGCCAGGCTTGCCGCGGCGGCCCGGCCAGACCCTGAAGCTCCTTGCGGCTGCCATATTTCTCGCGTTTGTTTTGCCCATGCTGTTTTTGGCGGGACTGCTTGCCTGGCACCAGTACCGCATTCTGACTGCCTGGCCGGCGGTGGATGCGGTGGTCGCCAGGGCGGACTGGACCAGCACGACGACCCACACTTCGCGCCAACCGATTACCTCCTACGGAGCGCGTTTCACTTTCCGCTACACAGCCCAAGGGCGGGTGTACGACTCCAGCGCTGAACTGGGCTACCGCTCGACCAATCGCTCCGATATCGAGCGCTGGTTGGCGCAGATGCCGGTCGGCTCCCATCAGCGCGTCCGCTACGACCCGCACAATCCGGCGCACATCAGCCTTGCCGTTAACCACACGTCTCAATCGTTTGCCGCGCCCTATACGCTGGCCAAGTGGGCGGGGCTGAGCGCGGCGATCTGTGTGCTTCTTTTCTGGCTGGGGTGCCGGGCTGGAAAGAGGAGTCAGTAGTTGGGAATCGGTAGAGCTTGATTCAAAATGGTTTTCGGTAGTAGGGCACGGCTTCAGCCGTGCCGCCAAGAGCCGCGAAAATCGCTGGCTTTAGACCAGGCTTGTGCCCCGTCGCGGGCGACGGCGCCTGCGCCACAGCCGCTAGACTCGAGGTCGGGAAGTCCAACCTGTTTACTACTTGGATTCCACTGACGTATCGCCAGCCTCGCCCCCTTTGCCATCTATGGTGTCCTTACCGGCCTGCACGGCAATGACTTGGCCTTTCTCCGTGGCGCCGTGTCTCTGTGGCATGCCTTTCACTGACCCCTGACTAGCGACTCCTGAGTCCACGTTTTCTTGCCCCCTTGCGCTCTGCGCCTCCGGGTGTTATAAAAGATTCACCGATTACAAGCGATCGGGAATGTCTGTCTCTTGAATCTTTTGCAGGTGGCGGACATCTAAGTGTTAAAGCTTGAATTGGCCTCGGCCACGAGGCTCTTATTCGGGGACAAAGTTCCTCGAAGGGTTTAAGCGGTAATCGCAAGAACCTCCAAACGGTCTTTTTTCAGATTCATCTTCCGCGCGGCCTTGGTGCCGAAACGGCACGGGTGCAGGCAGCGGAAGCGCGTCGTATCACGCACATCCAGCTCCGCTTTGGGCGTTGAGCGCCCTGGGGAATTGCTGTCGAAATCCTCTGGATTTCAGGCCAGCTCCCCGGGTTGACAGTGCGCGAAAGGCCGCGGTAAGGTGAAAAGGTTTTCCCCTATGTTCTGGCTCGACTGGAGCGTAGAGGAACGAGGACGGGCGTCCGGCAACGGATTCCCGGCTGAAACGCGCCGCTCAGGCGGAAAGCGCTTCGGTCTTTGAAAACTAGGTTGAACGTGCCAGTCGTGAGAAAGGCTCCAACGCGCATGCAAGTGCGCAGTGGAGACCCCGGAAGTGCTTGGGTTAAAAATCCGAGCGATCTCACAAGATAGTCATTCCGGCTACGGCCGGAATGGCAGTCTCTCCACCCAGGAGAGACATCAGGTTTCAAACGAGAGTTTGATCCTGGCTCAG
>DATEGM010000478.1:0-2977 GCA_035280085.1 Terriglobales bacterium | reverse complement strand
GCCTACATTTTCGCAGACGCTGGCCACCGCGTTGATAAAGGAAATCTTCATCGCCAGAAACGCGTTGGAGGCGTGCTTGATCAGTTCCGCGCTCTTGGCGCTGGTCACGATCAGCCGCGGCGGCACCTGCGCCCCATCCGGGCCGGGCACCACATCCTTGCCCCGGTAATAGCTGCCGTCGGTCATAGGCTGATAAATCTCCCGCAGCACGGCAGCGCAGCGCTCGTTGTCGGCCCCCACCACAATGCGGTCGGGATATAGAAAATCCGTCACGGCCGTGCCCTCGCGCAGGAACTCAGGATTGGAGGCTACGTCGAAGGAACTCTCTTGCGCGCCGTTGAGCATCATCACCTTGCGCACCCAGGTGCTGGTGTACACTGGGACCGTGCTCTTTTCGACTACAATCTTGTAGCCGCCGTTCACCGCGCCCGCCACCTCGCGCGCTACTGACTCCACGTAAGAAAGATCGGCCTCTCCGCCCTCGGTGGGCGGCGTGCCCACGGCGATGAAAATCACTGCGCTGTCCAGCGCCGCCTCGGCCAGGTCGCCGGAAAAAGTCAGCCGCGAGCCCCGGTGCCGCTGCAGCAATTCCGGCAGGAAACGCTCGTGAATGGGAACTTCGCCCCTCTGCAGCGCCGCCAGCTTGGCGGCGTCGTTGTCCACCAGAATGATGTCGTGCCCCAGCTCTGCAAAACACGCGCCCGCCACCAGGCCAACGTATCCCGAACCCACAACTGCAATTCGCATCTACTTGCCTCGGTCTACTAGGAACTAACTGGATTGTGTCAAGTTGCCTTATTTTTGCTGCAAGGGGGGAGCACAAATGAGTGCTGCGCTTACTACTGTACCAGCTTCCGGCTTGCCGCAAAAGACAAGCCTTTGCCGGGAATTTCCCGTATTATTCCGCCATGGCGAAATACCTGGTCACGGGGGTTGCGGGTTTCATCGGCTCAAATCTGGCGCGGGCCTTGCTGTCCCGCGGTGAAAAAGTTTGCGGCATTGACAACTTCGCCACTGGCAAGCGGGAAAACATTGTTGACATGGCCGGCAGGCTGGACTTCCGCGAGTGCGACCTTCTCGACCTCGAGGCCATGCGCCATGCTTGCCAGAACGTGGACTACGTCCTTCACCAGGCCGCCATGGCCTCCGTTCCCCGCTCCGTTTCCGATCCCCTGGGTTCGAACCGGGCCAATGTGGATGGCACCCTCAACCTCCTGGTTGCCGCCCGTGACGCCAAAGTCAAACGCGTGGTCTTTGCCGCCTCCTCCTCCGCCTATGGCGATACTCCCACCTTGCCCAAGCGCGAGGATATGCCCTCCCATCCCATCTCCCCTTACGCCGTTTCCAAGCTGGCCGGCGAACTCTACATGCAATCGTTTGCGAAAGTTTATGGGCTGGAAACGGTCTGCCTGCGCTACTTCAACATTTTCGGCCCCTATCAGGACCCCAATTCTCCCTATTCCGGCGTGCTCGCCCGCTTCATTACTTTTATGCTCATTGGGCAACAGCCAACCATCTTCGGCGATGGCGAACAAAGCCGCGATTTCACCTACGTGGAGAACGCCGTAGCCGCCAACTTACTGGCCTGCACTGCCCCGGCTCCCCAGGTGGTGGGCCGCGTTTTCAACGTCGCCACCGGTCACCAGGCCAGCCTCAACCAGACCGTCGCCTTGTTGCGCCGAATCACCGGGTACCAGGGCTCCGTGCAGCACGGTCCCGAGCGCGCCGGCGATATAAAGCATTCTTTTGCCGACATCTCCCTGGCTCAAAAACACCTGGGTTACCGTCCCAGCGTAGGCTTTGAAGAGGGCCTGGAGCGCACGGTAGCCTGGTATCGGGAGCGTGCCCTGACCGCCGCGACTGCCGCGGAGGCTTCCCGGCCAGGAGTTTAAGGACCCGGACGTGCCCGCCGCCATCGGCCATACGTGCTATTACTTCGGTTATCTTCGGCCCCTCCCTCCCGCCGCATACCATCCCTTCAGCTATGACTCTCGAGTCCATCGTGGTCTGCGACGACTGGCAGACAATCAGCGTTCTGGGTGGAGTTCTGGGTAACCTCCGGATTGGGGTTCACGTGGATTCGGAACCCGAGTCCGCCCGCGACCGCCTCACCCACTCCAAATTCGACGCTGTCATTGTGGATTGCGAACTGCGCGGCGCCGCTGACTTTTTGCGCACCCTCCGCGGCCACGCCTCTTGCCGCACCTCCGTGCCTTTGGCCATTGCCGCACACGGGATGGGCCTGCCGGAGCTCTCGCAGCTGGGCGCCCGCTTTGTCTTTGAAAAACCGATTTCCATGGAGCAGGCCGTGCGTACTCTTTCCGCGGCCCGCAATCTCATGCTCCGCGGCCGCCTGCGCTACTTCCGGCAGGAGGTGGATATTCCCGTGAGCCTCACCTTCGCCGATAAACGCAAAATCACGGCCAACATCACCAATCTCAGCCAGGGCGGCATTGCCATCGCGGCTTCCGAGGCTCTCGACCCCGCCGAGCCTGTGCGCCTGCGTTTCGACTTGCCCCAGACTGACAGTTTTGTGGAAGCCCGCGGGGAAGTCGCCTGGACCGATGAGCACGGCCACGCCGGCATTCGCTTCACCGAAGTTTCCGAGCGCCTGCAAAGCAACCTGGAGCAATGGCTGGCGGGCAAATACTTCGCCGATCTCACTTCGTAATGCACGTTCACTTCGCCTTCTTCGTCTCGATCGTAGCTGGAGCTGGCGCGCAACTTTCCGTCGAATTTGGCCGGACGACGGTGCCACAACAGTAATTACCAACGTCCTGGGCCGTTCGTATAATCGGCTCCCAAGTCATCTTTGGTACTCTGGCCGCGAGTTTACGCAAAGGAGATTTTCAACCATGCGTTTTTCAGTTTGGCAGCCAGTTCGAACCTTGATGGCAGCTCTTCTAGCGCTGTTTTTCGCTTTTCCCTCGAACCTCGCGGCCCAGGCTCACGTAGTCAGCCCGGCTGACCTGCAGAA
>DATEGM010000477.1:0-5517 GCA_035280085.1 Terriglobales bacterium | reverse complement strand
GAATAGGGTTGCTGCCTGAACCAGTGGCGCTGCCCAGTACGCTCTGCTCATCCCCCAGCAGGCAGCTCGTCTTGCTGCCACCGCCATCAATGCCCAGAAAGTAAGGCATAGCGTGTTGTACCACAAGAAATCAGGAGTCAGGAGTCGGTAGTCAGGCGTCAGCTAGGAATCTGAATAGGTGGCAGCTGCTAGCCGGTAACTGGGAGTTGGTAGTAGCAGTTGGTCATTCGCAGCCACCGCCCTTGCTCGCTGAGCTGTGAATGGTTTGCTGAGCTGCAAAGAATTCGCGAAGCTGTAAAGGATTCGCGAAGCTGTAAAGAATTTACGGAGCTGTAAAAGATAGGCGATTTGCTGAGCTGTGAAAAATTCGCGGACTGTAAAAGATAGGCGATTTGCTGAGCTGTAAAGACCCTACCGAATTTTGGGTTCAAAGACTCCTTGCGGTCCAGCTTAGTCCAGCCCCGTCAGGGGCGTAATAGTAAAGCCCAGGACGGAAGTCCTGGGACAGAGTTGCAGTTTCTCTCGAGTGGCGCGACCGAGCCCCGCGAGGGAGCACCCCCGGCGGACGGCTAGATTTCAATCAGCACGTCGTCCCCTTCCACCTTGATCGGGTACACCGCCACGCGGAAGCTCGGGTTGTGCCCCGCTTGCCCCGTGACGGGATCCCATTCCCAGCCATGCCAGGGGCAGACCACCTTATCTTCCATGATCACGCCCTGGCCCAGCGGCCCGCCGCGGTGCAGGCACACGTTGTCCATCGCCGAAATCGTGCCATTCACATTGGCCACGCACACCAATTTTTCGCCCACGGTAAATTCGCGAGCCTCGCCCGGTTCGGGCAGGTCGGATTTGGCGGCAATGCGGGTGAAAGGCATAAGCTAGCTACTAGCTGCTGGCTCCTAGCTTGAACCGGGTTAGCTAGTGGCTAGAAGCTAGTAGCTAGGAGCTGCGCTACTTCGGCTGCAGCGTTTGCGCGATCATCACCTGGCGCTTGAACGCCTCCACCATGCTCTCATTCAGCCGCACTTCGGTGGGACGCTTGGCCAGGCTCATGCGGTCAATTTTGTCCTGCAGCTTGAGCAGGGCGTAGAAAAGGTTCTCCGGCCGAGGCGGGCAACCAATCACGTACACGTCGGTGGGCACAATGCGGTCCACGCCCTGCAGCACGGCGTAGGTATTGAAGGGCCCGCCCACGGAAGAGCAGGCGCCCATCGAGATCACCCACTTGGGATCGGGCATCTGGTCGTAGATGCGCTTCACCACCGGCGCCATCTTGAGGGTGACTGTGCCGGCCACGATCATCAGGTCGCTCTGCCGCGGGCTGGGACGAAACACCTCGGAGCCGAAGCGGGCGATATCGAAGCGCGCTGTCGAGGAGGCGATCATCTCGATGGCGCAGCAGGCCAGGCCGAAGGTCATGGGCCACAGCGCCGACTTGCGCGCCCAGTTGAATACGTAATCTACGCTGGTGATGAGAAAGTTCTTTTCAAACTTATTCTGCAGCCAGGCCATGGGTCCTCTGGGGTTCCTGGAAGAAGCCCGAACTGCTCTTTGGGCCAAGCTCCCACCAAACGCTTCAGTCTAGGTCTGGGGGAGGGAGGTGTCAAACAATCCTCAGAACGAGTGCGGTGTGGAAAGCGTGCGGCTTCAGCCGCACGAATAACAGCACAAAGAGTAGTGGGCTTCAGCCCCAGTGGCGATTCTTCGCGGACTAAAGTCCGCTCGAAGGGAAGAAAGGAAGCGCCTAGTCACCCGGCTAAAGCCAGGTGCTTCCACAGCACTGCCAAATGGCTGCTGAGCAATGCGTGACCGACGTTTGCATTGGGAGGTCCGAGGGCACTTGGCGCCTTCACCCCCGCCTCAGCGTTTCCCGCAGGGCTTCAATCAGCGCCTTGGGCCCGTCGTCGGCCAGCACGTTGGCATCCGGATCAATCCTGGCATCGCGATATTTCGTATCGGAAATCGTCACCAGGCGGCATTCGGGACAATGCTGGCGCACCAACTCGGCGATCTCCTCCACCGTGTCGTTGGAAAGGGTATAGCTAAGCACCACCACGTCAAAGCCGCCTCGCCGGATAGCGGCAATGGCCTCTGCCCTTGTAGTGGGAATGGCAACCGAGAAGCCGTGCGCCTGCAGCACTTCCGCCCGGTACAGCGCCAACTCGCGGATTTTGCCAAACATCAGCACGCGGTTGCGCGGCGCCATTCGCATCCGGCCCCGGTTCGCTTGAACATAGGCCCTTGTCGCCATCCGGCGCCGGCCATTGCCGGCGGCTTCGAGTGGGAAAATTAAGTGAGGGTAGTAGACAAAAGCGGCGCTGGATACGGCGGGGGAGAAACTGCCCATAGCAGCTACACTGTGCCTCCGGCGAAGATTTGGCGTGCTATTGCCGCAGTAGTATACACAGCCCAGTAAGCCCGCGGCTTGCCCCTGCGCGAAAAATCCAGAGTACAAGGTTATCCAGAGTAGAAGCTGGCCTACTCCAGTCGCCAGGGCGAGCGCTCTGGCCAGAGGCGCAGGGCGTCAAGCGCCCAGGCGGTGGATTTGTCCTTGTGGCAGGCGTTGCAGGGATTCGGAATGTTGTACTTGTCGGTCATCTCCGGGGAGATGAAGCGGAAGGTGTGGGCGTGCACAAAGGCCCCGGGGGCGCTTTCCGTCTCGATCTGGGGCATGTGGCAATCCACGCAATAGCTGCCGGCGGTGCCCGCTTTATGATGCGTGTGCTGCTCCAGGGTGGCGGTGCGCGGCCCGTTGGGCGAGAGCGGGCCGTGGCAGTCCAGGCAAATCTGCTCAGCGGGTTTTCGCAGCTGCGCATAATTGCCGGTGCCGTGCACGTCGTGGCAGTTGAAGCAGGTGATGCCGCGGCGGTACATCACGCTCTGCACAAAATCATTGCCCTGCATGCGATTCTTGTGTGCGGTGCCGTCGGGAAAGTAGTAGAAGCCGGAACTGCCCAGAGGGTGGGGCTCGAGGCGCCAGAAATTCTGCAGCTTGAGACCCACGTTATACCCAACTGGCCAGTCATACACTTTGCCTGCTGAAGGGACATCGAGCGGGCGGCCCTGGGAGTGGCACTGGATGCACGTATCGTTGGCGGCCACGTAATCCATGCGTGCAGGATTGAGGATGTTTCCGCGCGTGGGATGCGCCACGTGCTCGCTGCCGGGTCCATGGCAGCGCTCGCAGCCTACGTTCCACTCCGTGACGGTGTGGGTTTCAACGTCGTAGTTCACCGAATGGCACCCGTCGCATAGCGTAGCGGTGGGGCGGCGCATATCGTCGGGCGGGAAGTATGTCGCCCACCAATCATCTTTCACCAGGTACGGTATCCACTTGCGCTGGGCGATGGCCCATTTTCCCGGCAGCGGATAGTACAGGTCTCCCACCTTCGTAAAGTAGTTCTGCTTCCAGAGATTGCCGTAGACTAATGCGATCTGCTTCCGGCTGAAAGGCGCGTGCGAGAAGTCCCCCAGGACCGCCTCAGGGTGCGTGGCCGGATCGCGCACGATGTTGGCCATGGGCGTTTTCTTCCAGTGCTGGAAAATTTCCTGGTGACACTTCTCGCAGGCTTGCGAGCCGACATATCGAGCCTGGGCGGCGGTGGTTGCCTGCTGGGTTCTCTCCTGCCGGCTCAACGGGCGCAGGCTGCGGATGAAGAGCACCAGTTTCCAGCTCTCGTCGCTGCCCTGCTGGTGGGGATTGCCCCAGGCCGGCATGCCGGTAAGCTGGACTCCATTTTCGATGATGTAATGGATTTCCCCGTCGCTGAGAGCCTGGGTGGGAGCCGCGCGCAGATCAGGCACGCGAGGATAAAGATTGCCGCCAACCGGCGTGAGCCCGCTGCCATCCTGTCCGTGGCAGACTTCGCAGCGGGCCAGGAAATTGCTGCGCCCTTCCTCCAGGTTTTGCGGGTTAGCCTGCAGCGGATTCTTTTGCCTCCGGGCGGCAGTGGGAATGGCCAGGTCGCGCACACGGCGGGCCAGGGCGGCTTCCCAGGCGGAAGGCTCGGCCGTGGCGCGAAAACCCCGCTGAATCACCAGCGTCGCCCAAATCGAGGCGACGGTGGCGACGATGGCGATGGCCAGCAGAATTGCCTTCCAGGTCTTCATTCCTTCTCACTCGACACCAGAAATAATGGCGAAAGTAACATTAATCAGGCCTGAAAAGGGCAAAACGAGCATCGCGTGAGAGAATAGCTAGACTTCCACACGATGGCGGTCAAGACACTTACCTCGCAATCGGCAGCCTCGGCGCCGGCCGTCGCCGGCCCTCCCGGCCCCGCTTGGCGCGACTCCTTTTTCTGGATGGTGGCCATCGGCTTCCTGCTCCGGCTGGGTGCCATCCTGGTGCTGCACACCTACCGTTACCGCAGCGCGGAAGCCCATTTCGATTTCGGCTACGAGATGGGGCGCATCGCCGCCTCCATCGCCTCCTGGCACGGCTTCAGCAATCCCTTCCAGACGCCGACCGGGCCTACCGCCTGGGAACCGCCGCTCTACCCTTATTTGGCCGCCGGCATCTTCCGGTTGTTCGGCATCTACAGCAACTCCTCCGCTTTCGTGCTGCTCACCATCAACAGCTTCTTCTCGGCGCTCACCGCCATTCCCATTTACCTGATCGGCAAACGAACTTTTGGCTACACGGTGGCCCAGTGGTCGGCCTGGATGTGGGCGGTGCTGCCCTTCACCATGTACTGGTCTACCAAGTGGGTGTGGGAGACCAGCCTTTCGGCGTTGCTGCTGGCTGTGATCTTCCTGTTCGCTCTGAAACTGCAGGAAGCGGAAGGCGTGCGGCTATGGGCGAGCTTTGGCGCGCTCTGGGGTGTGGCCGCGCTGTGCAATCCTTCTCTGCTTTCGTTCCTGCCGGTTTCGCTGGCCTGGATTTGGCACCGCCGCCTGAAGGCGCGCGGTCCCTGGCTGCCGCAAACGGCTCTCGCTCTGCTGCTCTTTGCGCTTCTGGTGGCCCCCTGGACCGCGCGCAATTACCGCGTTTTCGGAAAATTCATCCTCATTCGTGACAATCTTGGCTCTGAACTTCGCCTCGGCAACGGTCCCGGCGCCGATGGCACCTGGATGTGGTACCTGCACCCCACGCGCAATGTACTGCAGATGAGGGAATTCCAGCGTCTGGGCGAACTGGCCTACATCGCGGAACGCAAGCAGCAGGCGCTGGCCTACATCGCCCAGGATCCCGCCCGTTTTGCCGCTCTCAGCGTCAAGCGCTTCGTCTATTTCTGGGCGGGGCTGCCCCGCTCCTCCAGGATTGCCGCCCTGGCGCCCATCAAAAACTCGCTTTTCCTGGCTTCCTCAGTACTGGCCTTGTGGGGTTTGGGACGGGCGCTGCGCCGCAAAGTTCCCGGTGCCACACTCTTTTTCTGGCTCATATTGGTCTATCCCGCCGCTTATTATTTAGTATTCCCACATCCGCGTTACCGGCACCCGATTGAGCCGGAAATGCTCCTCCTGGGGGTGTATTTGATTACCCAAGCGAGCAAGAAAAGCAGCACGGTGGTGAAG
>DATEGM010000476.1:0-4394 GCA_035280085.1 Terriglobales bacterium | reverse complement strand
AACCGTCCAATGACAACCGATAGCTTACTTTCCCGACCCCGAAGCGCCCTGCCGCAGCACAAACTTGGCAGCCCCCATGTTCTCAAAACGGTCGTAAGCGCGGACTACGACAATGTGCTCCTGGGGATCGCCCGCGGGCAGCGGGATGCTGAAATCGTAGTTTTCCGTTTTAGAGTCGGAAATCTGGCCCACCGGCTCGATGTATTGCCAGTCTTTGGCGTCAATGGAATATTCCGCGCGCTTGATGGGCGAAAAGCCATCCTGGGCGCGGAAGGTTACGCGCAACTGGCCGCCGGTGACGGCGCCGCGCAAGTCCTGAATGGCCGGGGGCGTAGTATCCACCTCAAAGCGCGAGCTCTCCTGGGAAGAGGTCAGCGCCTCATTGGGTGAGTGCGAAGGCGCGTCTGAGGCGACCACCTTCAGGGTATAGCCGCCATCGGGCAGCAGGCTGGCATCGAACGAGTAATAGCGGTCGTCCAGGCCCTTCTTCAGCAGCAGCCAGCGCGTGTCGCCGTCGCCGCGGTAGTACAGTGAGTAGACCAGTTGATCGTCGTTGTCGTCGTGCGCCGTCCAGTGCACGGCGATGGAATCGCGGTCGTGAATGGGGGGCGGCAGAGGCGTATTCCCCGGGGCAGACCCGCCGGGACCGCCGGTTTCGCCAGGTGGTTTGGGCATGGGCTGATAGCGCGTGCCCACCTGCACCACCACGTCGTCAATTTCGGGAGCGACGTTCTTGGGCAGGTAGTTGATTAACACGCTGTCTACGCTGGCGGAAGTGCGGCCGTCGTGCAGCACTGCCTTCCACTGCACGAACCGTGCTGAAGGAATCGAGACAGCGCCCTGGTTGAGCAGGTCAACTTTCTGCCATGCACTCCAGTTGCGGTCGGGATTGTCTACGTTGCCGCTGCGGGCGTAGAAGTCCACCGGGCCGCTGGAGCGCACCTCGGCGCGGCCCCAGCGGGAAAAGATGTGCGCGTCGAAAACATCGCTTTCGTACGTACCCTCGGTTTGCGTCTGCGGTCCGAGAACGAACACCTTGCCAAAGTTGCTGCTGCAGGCATAAAGGCGGCCGTTGGGACCCTTGGCGAAGGCAGTCACCTGGTTGGCCGGCGCCTTCAGCAGGTCGGTAAATTCGTCGGTCCCGGTAATGGCGTAGATGTGGCCCTTATTGCCGGTGCCGGCGAGCAGCCTGCCCGCATGGTCGAAGGCCAGGGCGTAGACCAGATCGTCGTGAGAGCTCCACACCGTGAGGGGCGAACCGTCAGGCGCAATGCGGTAGATTTCTGAGCCCCCCGCGGTAGGGAAGCTGGGAACAGAGACCAGGGGGGCAGGAGTTGACGGCCCGGCACCGACAGTCAAGCCCATCTGCGGGCCGGAAGTAACGGGGACCACCGGCACCTGGACAGGCAGACCGCCACCCGGCTGGCTGCGCTTCTCGCCCACAGCGGCGGCGTAAGTATTGCCCTTGTCATCTATGGCCAGGGCAGTAATCTCCTTTTTGGGGGCGCTATAGAGGACAAAAGCCTGGCCATCGGACGAGATGCGATAGACCAAGCCACTGCCGTCGGAACCGGCGATCAAGCTGCCTTTGGAGTCGAAGGCAAGGACGCGAATGTGGGCCTCGTCGCTTTTGAAGAACAGCGAATGTTCACCGTTTTGCGCCACCTTAAATATCTCGCCGTGATCGCCGGTGGCGACATAGAGGTTCCCCTGCTTGTCCAAAGCCAAGTCCCAGATGTACTTAGTGCCGGGAGTGAAAAGAACGGTAGAGGAATAATTCGGGTCAACGGTGACCGTGCTTTTGGACTCCGAAGCTTGGCCCTGCTCGGCTGCGTCGGAAGCCGCCTTCTTGCGCTCGACTTTGTAAACCTTGCCATCCGGCGAGGTGCCCACAAAAACGGTGTTGCGCGAGCCCACGACCAGCTTCTGCACTTGCAACTCCTGTGGCGCGAAGATCACGCTGGCTTTGCCTTGGGGCGTAATGCGGTAAACGCGTGCGGGAGAGCCTGCGGCAACGTAGACATTCCCCTCGCTATCGGTATCCATAGCCCAGGTGTAGGTGGACGGAGTGACATACAGCGAGCGGAACGAAGGCGCCAGTTCGAGCGCCCCATCGCTGGTGATGGCCACGCCATTAGCCGTGCCTTTCTCGAAATCGTCAAAGCTCGATTGCTCCCAGCTACGGGTGCCTTCAGCGAGGGCAAGGGTTGCAGCCAGAATGATGACAAAAAACGTGAAGAATTTGGGCATCTTGCTTAAAGCCTCTATAGACATTGGGGGAAATCTCAGGGTATCACGGGAAGCAGCCACTCTGTGTATGGGCGCGGGATCCAAAGGTAGTTGGTAGTTGTAGTTGGTAGTTGGCGATTTGCCAATGTTTGGTAGCGCCAGCTACTAATGACCAGCTACTAACTACCAACTACTTTATTGTCAAAGCAATGATCTGCGCCCCGGAGACCTGGTAGTCGAGCGGGGTGGAGGCTTCGTTCACGGAAGACTCGCCCAACACCACCATGTCCTGAGTGCCGCGCATGCCATCCATGACGTTCATCACGGAAAGCGGCAAACTGGGCATGACCTTGTCCTGCACCATGGCTTCTGGATCAGCCTCGAGCAGAGAAACATACAGGCGGTCATTGGAATGCTCTTTGTTGAGCACGGCAATAATGGAACCCAGGTCCAGCTGGCGACCCATAGGCAGGCCGCTGCTGCGGATGCGGTCCAAGGTATCGCCATCGCTCACCAGGATGCGCAGTTGGCCCTTGGAAGAGGAAGTAGGAACGCGAATGGGAATCCTGCGGACAATGCGCTCGCCGCGATAGGGACGGAGCACCGCCTCGACCATGACCTCGTCACCCGGCCGCGCTTCCGTCACATCCGTGCGGGCGCTCTCCAGGCGTGCAGAGCGGCGGTCGTTGACCAGGTCAAAGCTCAGGTCCACGCCTTTCAGGTTCGGCACCTCGTAGGAGTTGTCAAAAATGCGGCTGAAGCGATCGCCCAGCGAAAGCGCTACAAGCACGCCGGTGGGCTGGCCGCCATCGCCGGGAGCAAACATGTCGCGCAGGTCCACGTCGGGATAGCCGTTCACCCGGATGTGGCCTTCCATGCGGTAGGTGGTGTCCTCGCCGTATTCATTCACCCCCTGCAGCGCGCTGAAGACAGTGGCCATCATGGCCAGTGGGGTCAGCTTGCTGTTGTCCAGCACCTCATAGTGGAACGTTTTGGGGCTGGTGACGCCGTGAATGCTGAGGGTCACCGGAATCATCTGCGGCTGCTTATTGAACACGCCGAGAATGCCGTTGTGGCGGTCCTGCACGAACGAGCCGACCTGCTCGGTGGTGTTGACGATCTTGAAGGCATTCGCGGGGGAGGGAAGAGTAGCCAGCACCTCCGCTTTGTCCATGGGCAAGTCCACATTGCCGAACTGCATCAGGGGGTGGCCGCAGGCCAAAAGGTGGCTGGCATCCAGGTAAGTCACTGTGCAGGTGGCGGCAATATTCATGTCACCACGCACCAGCACGGCGCTGATGGAAGACCCAGGCACCAGCGGCTCAGGCTGTTTTTCATCCGGGCTCACTGAGCCTGCGCCCATTACGGGCACGATGCCGGCAGCATGAAATTGCGATGCGAAGCGCTGGAACGCCTGATCACTGAAGCCGGTAAACACGAGCGGGGTCTCAATCGGCGTTAAGTAGTCTTTATAGGCAGGCGTGGAAGCAGCACCGGGCGAGGCGGTTTTGGTGGTTACCTGCGGGGCTTTGGCGGAGGCAGGCTGGATATCATTGGGCTTGCTGCGGTCCAGTTCACTGATCTCCAGCATTTCCTGAATGGGAGTAACGCCGGCGATCGGCTCTTTGGAGAATTCGCCGATGCGGAACGCCAATGCGCCCACCAGCTTGCCGTCAATGTAAACCGGGCTGCCGCTCATGCCGGCGACCACGCCGGTGTATTCCACCTTGGGGCCGTGGAGGCGCACTAAGATCACGTCACCCTTGGGACCGTTTACATCCTTGAGAACCCCCAAAACCTCCACTTCCATGGGTTCGGGCTTAGTTCCCTGGAAAACGGTGTAAGCGACGCCACGCATGCCCACGTGGATCTGGCTTAAAGGCAGGATTTTGGTCTTCAGAGACAGGTCGCTGGCCAGACCCGTGACCGTTAACAGAAACAAGCTGAACACAACCAAGGGCACGAAATTCTTATTTTTCATCCAGCTACTCTGCCTGGATAGACTCCGCATGCTGAAGTCTGGGGCCAGGTCTGTAAATGTCGGGGAGGTAGGCCGCCGCGATATCTATCCAAATCGCGTCAGGGTGCATCTATACTAGCACAGAGAGAGTCTCGTCTAGAGGGATTCATGTTAAGTGTGCCATCGTCCTGTTCCCCAGGGCAAA
>DATEGM010000475.1:0-8271 GCA_035280085.1 Terriglobales bacterium | reverse complement strand
CCCGCGCTTCGCTGAACTGGCGCGGCATTCCGTGGACATTGAGCGCACCGCCATCGTGGTGGACGTGCGCGAAGGCGAGGGGCTGGAGAAGCTGCCTGTCATCCTGAAATCGGTGCGGCAGGTGCTGCCCACCACCATCATCTTTCTCGAAGCCGATGACGCGGTGCTGCTGCGCCGCTACAGCGAAACCCGGCGGCCCCACCCCCTGGGCGCGGACGAACCGGTGAAGGCGGCGCTGCAGGCCGAGCGTCGGCGCCTGCAGCCCATCCGGCGCATTGCCGACCTGGTGCTCGATACCTCCAAGTTCAACGTGCATGAGCTGCGGGCGCACATCATGCAGCGTTTTCAGCCCGACTCCACGGGCAAGAACATCCTGGTTTCCTGCGTCAGTTTTGGCTACAAGCAGGGTGTGCCCGAGGATGCCGATCTGGTGTTTGACGTCCGCTTCCTGCCCAACCCGCATTTTGTGCCCGAATTCCGTCCTTACAGCGGGCGCCATCCTAAGGTCGCCAAGTACATCCGCTCCTTTCCCCAGACGCAGGAATTCATCAAGCGCATTTCTGATCTGCTTATCTACTTATTGCCCCACTACTTGCGGGAAGGGAAAAGCTACCTGACCATCGGATTTGGCTGCACCGGCGGGCAGCACCGCTCGGTGATGATTGCCGAGGACGTCGCCAAACGCTTGCGCAAAGCGGGCTACCGACTCAAAGTAGTGCATCGGGATATGGCCAGGTAGCGATCAGCATCCAGTCGGCCGCTGGGCCGTAAAGCGGTCCCACCCCGCACCCAGAGGATCATCTCCCAGGCTGAAATGCGGCGTTGACAATGGTCCTCATGACCTTTAGTATCTGCAGTTTAGCGCCACCTTTAGCCTGAGATTTCCGGGAATGGTCTCCCGGCGGAGCGATTTGTGATCAAACTCGACATCATCAACGAAGTGGTTAACAAGACGGGCATCACCAAAACCAAGGCAGAATTGGCCGTGGAGACCGTCTTCGAAAGCATGAAGAAGTCGCTGGCCAAAGGCGATCGCATTGAGCTGCGGGGGTTTGGCGTGTTTAACGTGCGCCCGCGCAAGACCGGCATCGGGCGCAACCCGCGCACCGGCGCCGAGGTAAGCATTCCTCCCGGCAAGGCGGTGCGATTTAAGCCGGGGAAGGAATTGCAATCAATTGACTGAAAAGAAGCATTTAGCAATTAGCAACTAGCATTTAGCCTTGGAGGGCTTCGAAAAGCATCGGCACGAAGCGGGGCTGGCCAAATGCTAAATGCTAATTGCTGAGTGCTTCTCCAAAACGCCACGCGCCTCCCTTGATACAATCTCCTAAGCCCTGATGTCGGAACCACTTTCCCCAACTCCCTCTACCTACGAACTTCCCGCTCCGGTTGAAGTTTTCGTAGTGCCGAGGCTCCGGCGCCGGTATTGGCTGCACGCCCTGCTGCTGTTGGCCACGGTGTTCACTACCCTGGTAGTCGGGGCGCGCATGGAGTACAACTTCCTGCAAAATCAGCCGCTTTTGGCCGCAGGAAGCGAGTACCTGCCGTTCTTTCAGTTGGGGTGGGTTTTGCAGAATCCAGCACGGTTGTTGCTGGGCATTCCTTTTGCCGGGGCGCTACTCATCATCCTGCTGGCCCACGAGATGGGCCACTACTACTACTGCATGAAGTACGGGGTTTTTGCCACCCTGCCATTTTTTATCCCCGCCCCTACGCTCATCGGCACCATGGGGGCTTTCATCCTGATTCGCTCGCCCATCCGGACGCGCTCCGACCTGTTTGATATTGGCATTGCCGGACCGATTGCCGGTTTTGTGCTTTCGATCCTTGCGCTTTTCTGTGCCATCTTCCTCTCCAGGCCGATGGCCCCGGGCATGCCCGCGTCCGACATTCTGCTGGGTTATCCGCTCATTTTCCATTTTGCCCACTGGCTGGGACCTAATTCACGTGTGCCCCTGGAGCACATGCATCTGCACCCCGTTGCCATTGCGGCCTGGGTGGGAATGTTTGCCACCGCTCTCAACCTATTGCCGGGCGGGCAGTTGGACGGTGGGCATATTGTTTTTTCCCTGTGGCCTAAGGCGCATCGCTGGGTATCTGCGCTAAGCCTCGTGGGCCTGATTCTCCTCGGCTACTTTGGGCAGTGGCCAGGCTGGTGGGTGTGGGCGGTATTACTTTTTCTTAGCGGACTGCGCCATCCCCGGGTGAGTCCCTGGCCGGGGTTGGACCGCAAGCGCAAGCTGCTGGCGTTGTTTGCTTTGGCCATGCTGGTCCTGACGATCGTGCCTGCACCATTCCGCCTGGCGGGCGTGGGGTGGACGGGGCACTGAGCTGGATTGAGAATTGAAGATTGATGATTGACGATTTGTCAGTTCTCGCCTGGGGATAGTCCAGTTCTCGAGCATTCAGCGCTGAACACGAAGCATTTAGCAATTAGCATTTGGTCCTTTGCAATTCTCTTCGTCTGTCCAGGGGCTAAATGCCAAGTGCTAACTGCTGATTGCTTGCAGTTGGCGCGCTAAGCTGACCACTGACCACTGGCCACTGGCCACTGACCACTGCTTCTACATCAGCCACACCGCATCCACATCCACAATCAGATTGCTGCGCGGAATTTTCTGCTCGGCGGCGTAGGCGAGCATGGCGCGCAGCAGGGCGTTGAGCTTCTCCCTGCTGGCTGATTTAAGCAGGAAGTGATAGCGGTAGTCGCGTTTCAGCCGGGTGATGGGCGCGGCGGCGGGGCCGAGCACGCGAATTCCCAGGTGCGATGTTTTCTCAAACCAGCGGCCAAGCAGGCCGGAAAACTTCAGCACGTCATCAAGTTTCTCGCCGCGTACCAGCACGTTGGCGACGGCATTGAACGGCGGATAGTGCATCCAGCTGCGGTAGCGCAGTTCCTTGTCGTAGAAGCCGCGAAAGTCATGAGCGCCAGCGAACTGCACTGCGTAGTGCTCGGGGAAGCAGGTCTGCAGCACGACTTTGCCGGGGCTCTCGCCGCGGCCGGCGCGCCCGGCAACCTGGGTCAGCAGCTGAAACGTGCGCTCGGCGGCGCGAAAGTCAGGTAAGCCCAGCGCGATGTCGGCACCTATTACCCCCACTAGAGTGACGCCATGGACGTCATGGCCCTTGGCAATCATCTGGGTGCCCACCAGGATGTCGAGTTCGCCGGCGCTCAACTGGTTGAGCATGCGTTCGAAGTCATGGCGGCCGTGAACCGTATCGCGGTCCAGTCGGCCAATGCGCGCCTGGGGAAACATGCCGTGCAGCAGTTCTTCCAGCTTCTCCGAACCGGTGCCTACGAAATAGACGTACTCGCTGCCGCACTCCTCGCAGGCCTTGGGCACGGCCTGCAAGTAGCCGCAGTAGTGACATTGCAGGCGGTGCTCGCGCTTGTGATGGGTGAGAGCGATGGCGCAGTTGGCGCACTGCGCGGTATGGCCGCAGGCGCGGCAAAGCACCACCGGGGCATAGCCGCGGCGGTTGAGCAGCACCATTACCTGCTCGCGGCGGGCCAGGCGCTCGCCGATTTCCGCCGCCAGACGGCGGGAGATTACCTGCTCGTGTCCGGTTTCGCGGAACTCCTGTTTCATGTCCAGGATTTCAACTTCCGGCAGCGGCCGCTGCTCCACACGGTCGGGTAGCTCGAGCAGGCCATACTTGCCTTTTTGCGCGTTGAAGTAGGACTCCAGCGAGGGCGTGGCCGAACCCAGGACGACGGCCGCCCCGCTCATGCGGGCGCGCATAACGGCCACATCGCGCGCGTGGTAGCGCGGCGTTTCTTCCTGCTTGTAGGAGCCGTCCTGCTCTTCATCCACAATGATGAGCGCCAGGTCGGAAACGGGGGCGAATACGGCCGAGCGCGTGCCCACCACCATGCGCGCGTCGCCACGGCGGATGCGGTGCCATTGCTCGGCGCGCTCGCGGTCGGTGAGCCCAGAGTGGAGGATGGCGACCTGGTCGCCGAAAATCTGGTGCAAATCGGCCGCCACCGCGGGCGTGAGACCGATTTCCGGCACCAGCAGGATGGCGGAGCGGCCCGCCTGCAAAACCGCATGCATCGCGGTGAGGTAGACAGCGGTTTTCCCCGAACCAGTAACGCCGTGCAGGAGAAAGCCCGAGTATTTGGCGGAACTAACTGCCGCGCGGATCTGGTCCAGGGCGGTTTGTTGCGCGGGCGTGAATTGGAATTGAAAGGGCGAGGGCCGGGGCTTGATGGTGGAGACGGCGAAATCAGCAGGCTCCTCGATGATTTCGACCAGGCCGCGTTTGACCAGGGTTTGCAGCGTGGTGTGCGGGACGGGAAGTTCGCGCAATTCGTGAACGCGCATTCGGCCGCCCGATTGCGTCAGCCTATCCAGGATTTTTTGTTGGTTGGCGTTAAGTTTTGGTTTTGGTGCCGCCCCTACGGGGCTCGGGTTCTCTTCTTGCGGCTCTACCCAGGGCTGACGCCCTGGGCTAAAAGCGGTTTCGCCCTGCGGGCTGGGGCGGTGCAATTCTTCAGTTTCCTTCCCCATCCCGAGGGTATTCTCGGAGGCGGGCGACGAGGCACCGTCTCTACCTGTAATCCCGAGCGAGCTTTCGGCCGACGGCGGCGAGGCACTCTCTCCACCTGTCATCCTGAGCGAGTTTTCTGCCGAGCGCAGCGAGGTACTCTCTCCCCTTGTCATCCTGAGCGAGTCTGAGCCGAGCTGGCGAGGTGAGGACAAGTCGAAGGACCTTGCGTTTGCCTTCAGCACCACCACCTTCACTGTCCTGCGGGCTTCGCCGGCGGACGACAGGTCTTCACGGGTGATCCACTTCTTGCGCACCAGCGCGGCAAGAATTTTGTTGTCGGCGTGGGTGGCGGATTTCAGCATCGGCTCGCGAGCGCTCTCCCGGTTGGTCAGGTAATCGAGCACGCGGAATTCAAGCATCTGCTCCAAAGGCCCCTTGCGCGAGCGCGCGGAGGAGCCGGACATTCCTGCCTGGTGCAGGGCAAGCTGGCCCGCGTCCGTGATGCGGTAAGCGCGGGCGCGGCGAAATTCTGCCGCCAAAGGCAGCATGGTGCGGAACACTTCGCCCAGGGGTGCCAAATAATATTCGGCAATCCACCTGGCCAGCCGCATCAAGCGTTCGTCGAGCACCGGCGCGGTATCCAGCACCTGCAGAACGGGCTTGGTTTTGACGGAAGGCTCGCAGTCGTGCAGCGACACCACCACGCCGGAAAGCCGCTGTTCGCGGAAAGGAACCAGCACCCGCCCGCCAATCACGGGCTGCGCGCCATTCCCCAGCAGGCCGTTTCCGCCGGGCACACGATAGGTAAAGGTCGTGTCCAGGGGAACGGGGAGCGCGATGTCGCAGAAGGCGGGCATGGGGAGTGACTTCAGTTTCTCATGCCCAGCAATTAGCAGTTAGCACTTAGCATTTGGCCAGCCACGGTCCGTGCCGGCGAGTGAAAAACCTTCACGGACTAAATGCTAATTGCTAAGTGCTTGCTTTCCCTTTCAGCCCCAGAAACTTCATCACCATCTGCAAATCCTTCCACGTTTCCTTCTTCTGCCGCGGGTCGCGGAGAAGGAAGGCGGGATGGTAAGTGACGGCCAGCTTGACGGTGGGGCGGTTGGGATCGGGGCGGCCCATGCTATTAACGTTGACGTGAAAGTCATACCAGTGGCCACGCAATTCAGCCATGGGCGAGTTGATGGCCAGCAGGTTTTTGGCCGCGGTTGCGCCCAGGGCCACAATTACTTTAGGACGGATGGCGGCGATTTGCCGCATCAGGAAGGGCATGCAGGTTTCGCACTCGTCGCGCTCCGGGGTGCGGTTCCCCGGGGGGCGGCACTTGACTACGTTGGCGATGTAGACGTCTTCACGGCGCAGCCCCATCGCCGCAATCATATTGTTCAGCAATTGTCCGGCGCGGCCTACAAAAGGCAGGCCCTGCTCGTCTTCATCGGCGCCGGGCCCTTCGCCCACGAACATCAGCTCGGCGTGAATGTCGCCGGTGCCGAAGACGATGTTCTTGCGCCCCTTGGCCAGACGGCAGCGGGTACAGTCGCCAATGTCCTCGCTGATAACCTGTAGTTGGGATGCGACATCGCGCGGCGCTGCAGTTTCGTTCATCACGGCAACGCCAACCGGTTCCTCGGCTGAAATCTCGGCGCTAACTGCCGGCGCCATTCTTGCTTCTCGTTTTCTGGCCATGTCTTCGCTGGTTTCCTCGGCGGCTAAGGAAGGGCCCCCCTCGCGGCGGTAGAAGTCGTAGATTCCCATGTCGCGGTAGTACTGCAGGCGGGCAGCTAATTGTTCGCGCAGTTTGGGATCGCGGGGAAGCGCCATCGCTATTTGCCGGGCGCGTGCGCCGGCTGTTGGCGGTGCTGGCGCAGGCGGACCAGTTGGTCGAGCACGCGCTGCGCCACTTCCCACTTGCTGGTTTCGGGCACCTCGACGACCTCATCGTGGGTGATGATGGTCACCGCGTTGCGCTCCGAGTCGAAGCCGATGCCGGGCCGGGAGACGTCATTCACGACGATCGCGTCCAGCGACTTGGCCGCTAGCTTCTTGCGCGCGTTCTCCAGCGCGTTTTCCGTTTCGGCGGCGAAACCGATCAGGAGTTGTTCGCGGCGGCGGCGGGCCACTTCGCCCAGTATGTCGGACGTGGGCTCCAGTTCCAGCGCCATGGGGCCGGAGCGCTTGATCTTGTGCCGGGCGGTGGCCTTGGGCCGATAGTCAGAGACGGCGGCAGTAGCGATGACAACCGTGGCCTGGTCGAGCCGCTGCAGCACCGCTTCGCGCATTTGCTCCGCCGTCTCCACCGACACGACCTCGGCCCCACCCGGCGGTTGGATGTTCACTGGACCACTCACCAGCACAACTTTTGCGCCTCGCCGCAGCGCTGCCTCGGCAATCGCATATCCCATACGCCCGCTGGAGCGGTTGCTGATATAGCGCACGGGGTCAACCTGCTCACGCGTTGGGCCGGCAGTGACCAGCACAGTTTCAGCGGCCAAATCCTGCGAAGCACCCATGACCGCCAGGACAGCAGCGATAATCGCTTCATTGCTGGCGAGGCGACCGGGGCCGGTCATGCCGCAAGCCAGGTAGCCGCTGTCGGGCTCGATAATGCGAACTCCGCGCCGCCGCAAAGTCTCAACATTGGCTTGCGTGGCCGCGTTCTGCCACATATTGACGTTCATTGCGGGGGCGACAACGACGGGTGCGGTCGTTGCCAGGAACAAGGTGCTGAGGAAATCGTCGGCTACGCCGTGAGCGAACTTGCCGATAACGTCGGCGGTGGCGGGCGCCACCAGCAGCGCGTCAATGCTCTGCGCCACCGCGATGTGCTCGATGGCTGATTCCACGTTGGCCGGCTGCTCGGAGGCGCCAAACATGTCAGTGATGACCTTTTCGCCGCTTAATGCGGCGAAGGTCAGCGGGCGCACAAATTCCTGCGCTGCCCGCGTCATGACCACCTGCACGCGAATGTCGCGGTCCTGCAGCAGGCGGACCACCTCCGCCGCCTTGTACGCTGCTATGCCACCGCTGACGCCGAGAGCAATCTTCATGAAATTCCTCGCCACGGATTGACGCGGATGAGCACGAATAAAATCAAATTCGGGTTCCAGCCATTGCCGCGGCCCAAGGTAAAGATGATTTCAACCGCAGAGGTGATTCAGGCGACATCCCAGTCCTGGCATCCCTCACAAGGCTTATCCGCGTATTCCGCGTTCATCCGCGGAGCAGAAGTTGGCGCGACACGGAAGTTCCGGTGGAAGCTATTCCTTGGGAATGGCTTTATCCAGCAACTCGCTGGCGACGTCGCTGGCCGACCTCTCCGGCTCCGGAACCACCCACTTCACCTTACCGGAATCAATTTCGTCCATGGCGATGCGGCAGGGCTTGCGTGAGGGAGTCTCCACCATGGGCTTGGCGCCGGACTGCAGTTGCCGGGCCCGCCGGGCGGCCACCAGGATGTAGCGATAGTTGCTGTCGAACCCTTCTATGAGTTTCATGACACCTCCAAAGTGCCACTAACCGGGAGTCGGGGAGAGGGCAAAGGAAGCCAGGATGGGCTGCAGCCGCTCGCGAATGTTAGGCAGGAGGCAGCGCTCAGCCGTGGCCAAAATGCGCTTGTCGCCGTTGGACAGTTTTGCCCCGGAACGGCGCAGGCGCTCGGACAACACAATCGCCTTGAGCTCGTCAATGGATTCTTCCAGGCGGTCGTTGATGAGAATATAGTCGTAACTCTGGTAATTCTCAATCTCTTTCGCAGCCGTTAGTAACCGCCGCTGG
>DATEGM010000474.1:0-3919 GCA_035280085.1 Terriglobales bacterium | reverse complement strand
AACACCCCAGCCCACCTACATCGGCGGCACCATGGGCTTCAAGGGCAATGCCGAGACCATGAGCATTGACGGCAAGCGCCGTCGCGACTACCTTCCTGGCCTGAGCGAAGAGGACCGTCACAAGGTCTGCTACTACGCCATCTATCCCAACTTCCTGCTCAGCCTTCACCCCGACTACATGATGACGCATACCCTGTGGCCGAAAGCGGTGAACCGCACCGAGATTATCTGCGAGTGGCACTTCCACCCGCGGGAAATGGCCAAGCCCGATTTCCAGGCCAACGATGCCATTGATTTCTGGGACCTGACCAATCGCGAGGATTGGGGCATCTCCGAACTCTCGCAGCTGGGCATCAGCTCGCGCGCCTACCAGCCCGGCCCTTACTCCGAGCGCGAGTCCCTGCTGCACGCCTTCGACCAGATGATCCTCGAGCGTGAGCGCAGGAGTGGCCGATAGATTCGACCCACGCTGCAGCAGTTCATTTTCCGTACTTCTGCTGCAGGAACGCCCCCACCTCGTTCTCCAGCCCGGCGTAGTCGCAATGAATGGTGGCGCGCATCGCAGCTTCGGTAGAGCTGCCTTCGGCGATGCGCCGCAGGATGCGGACCAGGTCGTCCATGCCGTCGGTGTCGCGAATGTATTCGGCGGCAGCCAGCGACTCGTCGTAGGCCAGGCGGGCCTCCGGCGTGCTGAAGCGGATAAAGCTGCCCTCCAGCATGTTGAAGGGCAAAGCCTGGTGCTGGCTCATGAGCTGCCCCAGACGCTGGCCAAAATAAGCCGTGCTGCGCGGTTCGAGAAGCTGCGCGATGCCTTCGTGTAGCCACTGCGGGCAGCGGCCTCCACTGAGCTGATTGATAAACGAGTGTGCCAGTTCGTGCTTGAGCACGCGCGCCAGTTCCGGCGTCACCTCAGTCAGGCCGCTTACCGGAATGCGCAGCTTGCCGTCATTCAGGGCGCTGGTCCAGCCCGGCGCCTGTGTCACGTCAAAAAATTCCTGCCCCGTGTAGAGCACCACGGGAATGCTGTAGCGCGGCTGGGCGTCGAGTTGGGTGGAGAGATCGTTGTAGTCGGCGTCCAGAACCTGCAGCAGCTGGCGGCGAAATTCGTCGGAAGTCTGCCGGCCTTCATAGCGCAGGGTGAAGTGCCCCGTTTCGCGCTCGGAAAAGTTCGCTTCCGCGGCAACTTCGCGCTGCGCCTTGGCCAGAAATTGCTGTACCGTGGGGTCGGGGCGCAATTGCAGGGAGCGCTTCCAGGAGCGGACAGCATCCTGGCTGCGGTCCGACATGAACTGGGCAAAGCCGAGCACGGCAAAGGCATCCGCCGAATCCGGCGACAACCGCGTGGCTCGCAGCGCCACTTCCATCGCCTGGCGGTAGTTTCCGCCCTGCAGCAGCACGGCGCCATAGTGAGTGAGGATGGCGGGATTCTCCGGCGTCAGGCCAAGAGCGTGCTGCAAATAGGACTCGGCTTGCATGCGGTGGCCGGCCTCTTCCTCGTGCCGGCCGGCCAGAAAATAGCCGGCGGCAGCCATTTGGGCGTTGCCGGAGCGGTCTAAGGAATCCAGCACCGAGGTATCCACCCGACCGTCCTTGATGACGGAAACGGCAACCTGGCTGTCATCCATGCTGACGCGGGGGGTGAAAGCCGGCATCTCGGAGGCAGGCTTTTCCGAGCCTGACCCGGCCGGGCCCCCTTCAGCCGACGGCATCCCGGTGGCATCCACGTGATCCACCAGCGATTTGGGGATAGCATAGGAATTGTCCCCAATGTCGTATTCGACATGAGTAGCGCCCTGGCGTACGCGGTCCGCCAGAATCCGGCGGCCGCTCTTCAGATAAATGGTGTCGGCCGGGGCGCAAATCGCCGAGATGAGGACGATAATCAGGCAGGCCCGCACGTCGCGATTTTAACCGCGCCGTTCGCGGCTGAAACCGTGACCAAGGTAACTGGCCATCTTCGCGCGATGCTCCTGTTGGTGGGATTGGCATCGGGCGCCCAAGCGGCTGTGGCGCCACAGAACAGTCCGCCGACTCTTCCCCCAACCGCGGCAGCTACGCTTTACCAGGAACTGGGAAGTGTGGGCCTGGACCCAGCCCGCGTATTTCACATTCGCAACGCTTCTATCGAGCACCCGGATCTGCACGTCACTTTTAATGACGGCACCATCGCCTTCACCAAGGATGTGCTGGGGCGGGTAACGGGCGCCTACTTTGAGGGCGAAGGCGACCTGCTGCTGATGCCCCCGAATCGCGCCGAGCGCTCCTCCCTGGGCCTGTTCACCGGCACTGCCATCCTGGAAGAGCAGTTCACCGCTGCCTACCTGCGCTTCAACGACGATACCCGGCAAGCGCTGGAGCCCTTCATGTATCCCGCAGCCGACACGCAAGATTTTTATGCCGTCAACTCCGGGGTGGCCAGTTCGCTGGCGGCCAGCGACGCGCTCCGCTTGCTGCTCACCTTCAGCCGTTTTCTGCCGGTGGCCTCGCCCATGCAGCCACTTGCGTCCTTTACCGGCACTGATCACTTTCTGCACTTGCGGCTGAGCAGCCCTCGGCGCGGGCTCTTCGACGTCTTCTTCGATTCGCTCGCATTGGAGCCGGTTTCCGCCGGGCAGTTGACGCTAACCCCGCAGGGTGATTTTTATGACCTATGGACTTCTTTTTCTCTTCCCACGCGTGCGAAGTCGGGAACGGGAACAGTGCCTGACGATACCTACCATGTGGTTGACGTCTCCCGTTACCTCATTCGCGCGCGTGTCACCCTTCCCCATGAGCTCTCCGCTAAGGCCCTGCTGGACCTTGAGGTCCAGCAAAGCGGTGAACGGGCTCTGCTGTTCGAGCTCTCACGTTTTCTTCAAGTCAAGAAGGTGGAGGCCGACGGCCGCCCCATTGAGTTCGTGCACAACCCCGCTCTCGATGGCACTCAATTGGCGCGGCGCGGCAACGACGTGGTAGCCCTCGTATTTCCGGAACCGCTGCGCGCTGGCCAACGGCTGCAGTTGAGCTTCGAATATTCCGGGCCGGTGCTTTCCGAAGCCGGCGGCGGCCTGCTCTACGTGGGCGCGCGCGGCACCTGGTATCCCAACCGCGGCTTGGCCATGTCGCAATTCGATCTGCAGTTTCATTACCCACCGGGCTGGACCCTGGTGGCTACCGGGAAGCGGGTTACCCCTGTCGCAGAAGGAGGATCGCCTTCGACCATTCCTAGTGAGCAAGTTGGTCATTGGGTCTCTGAGCACCCCATGCCCATGGCAGGTTTCAACCTCGGCCAGTATGTGAAAGCGGTGGCGCATGCCGGCAAGGTGGTGGTTGATACGTACGCCGCGGCGGGAGTGGAACGCACCTTCCCGCAGGCACGGCCTCTGCCGCCGGCCCCTCCTGCCCCCAACCCGGAGATTTCCCCAGCCGAGCGCTTATCGCAGGAGAGGATGGCGATGGCGGCCGCTCCGCCCGCGCCTTCGCCCGCCCGCAATGCCCAGTCGGTGGCCGAGCAGGCGGCGCACGCTATCGGCTTTCTCAGCGCCCGCCTGGGGCCATTCCCTTACAGCAGCGTTTCCCTGACGCAAATGCCGGGCGGGACCAGCCAGGGCTGGCCAGGGCTGATTTTCCTTTCCAGCTTCGCCTTTCTGAGCCCGCATGAACGCGAGGTTCTGCACTTTTCCCCGCAGGCGGATGTGCTTTACGGCGAGCTCATGCCGGCGCATGAAACCGCCCATCAATGGTGGGGCGACCTGGTGGGCTGGCGCAGCTATCGCGATCAGTGGATTGGCGAAGCCCTGGCCAACTACTGCGTGCTCATGATGCTGGAGCGGGAGCACCCCCAGCAGTTCGCGCTGATGATGCAGACCTACCGCCAGCAACTGCTGCAGAAAAATAAGGCCGGCATGGAACTGCGGCAGGCCGGGCCGGTTACGCTGGG
>DATEGM010000473.1:0-2634 GCA_035280085.1 Terriglobales bacterium | reverse complement strand
GCTTTGTCCACATCAAAAGGCAGCGACTTTTTCAGGCGGAAGCGCACTACCGCCTCGGCCTCTTCGCGCTTCTCCGGCAACGTCTCGAAATCCAGCAGCGCCACGCGCACGGCAGCATCGGGGAGAATGGTGACCACATCGCGCTCGCGTCCGGCAACTTCGTCGAGCACCGTTTTGATCGTGTCACGCAGCCAGTCGGCACGCTGCACGTTGGCCTCGGTCAAGCTGGGCAACACCGCGCCGTGCGGCAGTTCCCTGGCCGTGTACGCCTCAAGCTGGCCATGCTGGCTGGCTCGCGCGGCGACCACCGCGTCCGCGGAAATTTCGCAGGCCACCTGCAGGCGGTTTTTGTTCAAACTCCGGCTCATACGCTGTTCTTAATTCTGGCCCTTGACGCTCCATCTTACTGGTATTGCGGCTGGTTCCGGGGCAAAACACCTTACGGCGCGCCTCCCGTCCGCAAAGGAAGTTAGCGCGTCGTTTCGATGAACGTAACTTTGTTGATCTCCTTCAGGGTGGTCACTCCCCCGCGCACCTTATCCAGGGCCGATTCGCGCAGAAAGCGCATGCCTTCTTCGCGGGCAGCGCGGCGAATCTCCGAGCTCGGCCGCTTGTCCAGAATCATCTCGCGAATCCGGTCAGTCAGGTCGAGCAGTTCATGAATGGCGGTGCGGCCGCGGAAGCCCGTGCCCGCGCACTCGATGCACCCCTCCCCTTCATAGAACGGAATTTGCCCCCATTGTTGCGGGTCCAGGCCGCTGGCTTCCAGCACGTCGGGCGTGTAGAAGACCTGCTTGCGGCAGTTGGGACAGATCACGCGCACCAGGCGCTGCGCCAGGATACAGTTCAGCGCGGATACAAAGTTATAGGGTTCCACGCCCATATTCAGGAAGCGCCCGATCACGTCCACCACGTTGTTAGCGTGGACTGTGGTGAACACCAGATGGCCGGTGAGCGCGGACTGGATGGCAATCTGCGCCGTCTCGGTGTCGCGGATTTCGCCCACCATGATCTTGTCCGGGTCATGGCGCAGGATGGAGCGCAGGCCGCGGGCGAAGGTCAGCCCCTTCTTTTCGTTCACCGGAATTTGCGTGATGCCGCGAATCTGGTATTCGACCGGGTCTTCAATGGTGATGATCTTGTCTTCGTCGGTCTTGATTTCATTCACCGCGGCATAGAGCGTGGTGGTCTTGCCGCTGCCCGTCGGCCCGGTCACCAGCACCATGCCGTACGGCTCCTTGATGTAGCGGCGGAACTTGCGCAGGTCGTCGTCGCTGAAGCCGACTACATCGAGCACCAGCGTGTGGAACTTCTCGCTCATTGATTCTTTGTCCAGCACGCGCAGCACGGCGTCTTCGCCGTTGATGGAAGGCATGATGGAAACGCGGAAATCAATGGGCCGGCCTTTGTACTTCACCCGGAAGCGGCCGTCCTGGGGCACGCGGCGCTCGGCAATGTCCAGTTCGCTCATCACCTTTATGCGGGAGATGATGGTGGAATGGTGCTCCTTGGCGATGGGATTCATGGCCTGCTGCAGCACGCCGTCAATGCGGTACTTGATGTACACCGAGTCGTCGCGGGTCTCGATATGAATGTCGCTGGCCCGCCGCTCCAGCGCGGTGAAGATGGTGGTATCCACCAGGCGGATGATGGGGCTGATGTCGCCTTCGGCGGTCAGTCGCTCGATGGAGATGGTTTCGTCGCCGCTCTCATCCTCGCGGATAACGTCCAGGGTAAAGCCTTCGCTCGCCTCTTCCAGGACGCGCTGCGACTGCTCCGTTTTCTTCAGGATGTCCGCGATCTGCGAAAGCGTGGCCACCTTGGTGACGATGCGCTTGCCCAGCAGCAGGCTGATTTCGTCAATCATCATCAGCTGGCTGGGGTCGGCGATGGCGATAGCCAGCCGCCCATCCTCCGTCTCCTGCAGCGGGACGAAGTTGTAGCGGAACATCAGGTCTACCGGAATCTTCTTGAACAGGTCGTGGTGGAGCTGGAAATCGCGCAAGTCCACGTACTCGCAGCGATAGCGCCGCGCCACATCGCGCGCCCGCGAGAGCTCGTCGGCAGGACTTTCGGTGGCGATGCGCCCGCCGTTCCCGCCATTCACGAAAAGTGATTTCTTATCTGCCATACAATTCTGTAGTTAGTAGCTGGGAGTTAGTAGTTGGTGTTGACCACCAGCTACCAACTACCAGCTACCGCCTCTACCGAATTCCTCCCGCCCCCAGCGTAAACAGCGGCAAATAAAGCGAGAGGAGCACGAAAAATACCACCGAGCCCATGAAAATCAGGATCACCGGCTCGATCAATGCCATGGCGGCCGTCAGCGCCGCCTGCACATCTTCCTCGTAGAACTCCGCTACCGAGGTCAGCATGGCGGGCAAGGCGCCGGTGGATTCGCCCACCTCGATCATTTCCACCGACAAGTCAGGCATGATGCCCTGTTCTTCCAGGCTTTTGGCCAGCGGCCGCCCTTCCCGCACCTTGCGCACCGCATTGGCGACGCCGTTAGCCATGTGCCGGCTGCCCAGCGATTCGCCCGCCGTCTCCAGCGCCGGCACCAGGGGCAGGCCGCCGGTGAGCAGCGTGGCCATGATGCGCGAGAAATTGGCTACCTGGTACTTCGTCAAAATG
>DATEGM010000472.1:0-12590 GCA_035280085.1 Terriglobales bacterium | reverse complement strand
TCCAGCCGCAGATTTGCCTTCCCCCGCTGTTCGCGCGGAGGCGGCGGCAAGCGATGATGCTGCGGAGCGCGCAGCGTGGGTTCCACCCGGCTCACAACTTCCAGCTCGCCGCTGAGTTTGCCGCCCAGCGCGCGGCCGGAGATGCCCGACAGTGTGAAGCGCTCGTTGCTGAGGAAATAATCTGCCGAGAAGCTGGCGTGGCGGAGAACGCCCGATGGAGCGGTGAGGCTCACATCCTCCGTGTCCACCCGCCCATTTGCCCGGTAATTCCCCAGTTCGTAGGTGGCACGACCTTTTACCTCAGCCAAACCTCCACGCAGTTCCTTCCGCCTTAATACGGCGCCCAGTTCGGCCAGGTCTACCGTGCCCTGGTAGGCGGCGGTCAGAGTCGGATTGCCGAAATTATCCAGGTGGCCGCTGGCCGTGAGGCGCGATTTGCCCGAGTTCCAGTTCAGCGACTTCACCTGTGCCGAAGTCGGCCACAGAGTGAACTCCATATCAGCGGCCGAGGCGAAGGGACGCATGTCCTGAAAATGGGTATCGAGCTTACCGACATGGAGCTTGCCCTCGTAGTGGCGAGGACTAAACGCGTAGTCCATGCTGGCCACGAGGTCATCCGCGGTGAGATCCAGGGGAAGGCTGCGATCATTCAGTACCAGCTCGCCCTGCTGTACGTCGAGTCGCTGCACCGCCAGGCGAAACAGTTCTTCCACGTCGGCTTGCAGGGTGGGCGGCTTGACGCTGGGCTGCGGTTGATTCGTAGTGCCGTCAGCATAAGACACCAGGTGAATGACGGGGCGTTCTATGCCCAGGTAGCTGAGGGCCACGCGCTGGCTGAAGACAGAAGCAATGCGCATGCGGACTTCGACACGGTCAGCATGGAAGAAGGGCTGTTCTCCCGGGCCTTCCTTGCCGTGAATGGTCAGGTTGCGCGCTTCAAACCGCAGTTGGGAAAGGTTCCATTGAAAAGCGCCCAGCTCCACCCGTCCGCCAGTGGACCGTTGCAGTTGTGCCACTACACGGGCGCGCACCAGTTCCTGAAATCGGGGACTGCTGAAATACCATCCCGCCACCAGGAAAGCGAGCAGGATGAGAATGCCGATGACGGCGGGAAGCAGGACGCGATGACGCGGCGGCCCGCCGTCGCCTCTGCCCGAACCGGCCTGGGCGTCCATGCTCATCGCTGGCTGACTCCGGAGGCCTCGGCGGCTCCCATGCGGATGTCGCTCTGCGAACGCAAATCATGCAGCCATGCCGCCAGCAGTTCATTCATACGGCGCTGCGTGAGCAGTTCCTCGATCCTGGGAGAAACCTCCACCAGCGGCACATCCTTCACCCCCGCTTTGCGCAACTCGGGCAAGAGCTGTTGCTGGTAGTAACTTTCAATGCTGCTGTGGCTGATGTGAATGGTGGGGCGCAGGCGCGCGTCAATCAGGCGTTCCAGGCGGGCCTGCAGCATGATGTGGCGCGCCAGGTCCTCCTCGCGCAAGCCGTAGCGCTGCAAATCCGCGTGCCAGACCGCCGGCTTTTCGGCGGCCGGATATTGTTTGCGTATCTCCTGCAGGCGCTTCTCGACGTTGGGCGCAGACGGCTGAAGCACTCCCTCCGCCTCGTCCTCCTTGATCTGCTGGCGTAGTAGTTCCTGGTCAATCAGGTGCTCGAGAGCCGATTTGCGCTCAGCTACAGTCACGCTGGAAAGGGAGCGGCGGTTAACGAATGCCTCATACCGCACCTCCTCATCCCAGTCGCTCTGCAGGATAGGACGCCTGTTTACGGTGGCGACCACACGCTCGATGATCTCGCCGGCAATGAGGCTACTGCCTGCCAACGCCAGCACCGCTCCAATTTGTAAGCAGCGTCGCCACATCAGAATGTCTGTCCAATACTAAAGAAAAAGTTCAGGTGGCGGCCAGTCTCCACATGGGGAAAAGGAACGGCCTGGTCGCCCGTAGCCTGGTTCACCGGAAATACCGGCGGATTGAGGTTATAACCGACGTCGAAACGCAGCGGACCAATCGGCGTCTTATAGCGAACACCGGCGCCCACGTTTTGGGAAAGATAGTTGAAGTTACAGGTTAAGCTGCCCACTGTGCACTGGCTGGTGTCCTGGCTCAAGTGACTGAACCCCTTGGCCATATCCCCGGGGGTAGCGAAGACATTGCCGGCATCGTTAAAGACCACAAACCCCATGTTGTTGCCCAGCCAGGGCAGTGAGACGGGCGGCGTGCGCAGTTCCAGATTGTTGATAAACAACGCCTCTCCACCCAGCGGAGAGCCGGTGGAGGGGTCACGCGGGCCCGCCTGGTTGATGGAAAAACCACGCAGGGTATTGCCGCCCCCGGAGAGGAACCGTTCCGGTAGCGGAATAAGTTGGCTGGTGCCAAACTGGTTTTCCACTCCCACCGTGGTGGAGCGGGCAAAAACCCACTTGCTCTTGCTGCGCCTGGAACCAAAAGGTAAATAGGTGGTGTTCTGCGCCAGCAGGCGGCTGAAATTGGCCTGGGAACCGAAGAAGCCCGCTGCCACTCCGGCGTCCACCGTGGTGTAATTGCCCCGGGTGCTCTCGATGGGATTGTCGCGCTTGTCGCGAATGTAAGTGACGCTGGGCATGCCCACGCGCACAGGTTGTGACAGTAAGGGAATCAGGTTCGGCGTGAGCGGCACCAGGTTGGTAGCCTGAACCCGGCGGTAGGTAAACCGGTAAAGGGTGGTGGTCACCCTGCTCCAGCTCTGCTCAATCTGCGCTGAGCCTTCCAGCCGGTTGGAGGTGTAGGTCACAACATCCAGCGAATTGTCGTAAAAGCCCGCCAGCGTGAAACGCAGCTTGTCGTTATTGAACCAGTGCGGGGCGTCGTAGCTCACCAGGGCGCGCTGCTCCAGGCGGCCAAAGTGCGACTTGAACGAGATGGTATGGTCGCGCCCGCGAAAGTTCAGGCGGGTTACGCCGAAGGAGACGCGCGGGCTCACTCCGGTTTCTCCCTGGGGCTGGGTCGGGCCTGCCGGCTGTCCAGTCTGCGCTTCAAAGCCGAACCCATAGTTGAAGGTGTAGCGGCGGGCTTCCTTCACGCTGAACAGCACGTTTTTCTGCGCCACGTCGCCTTCCGGATTCTGCACCGCCGTATCCACTTCGTTGAAAATGCCCAGGTTGTAGAGCTGGCTTTGGCTGTCGTACATCTGGTTCTGGCTGATGGGATCGCCGGTGTGCACCTGCAGTTCGCGGCGCACCACGTAAGGCCGGGTGTAATTCAGGCCGTCTACCAGCACGCGGTCCACAAAAAACTGCTGCCCTTCGCGAATCGTGTAGGTCAGGTCCATGCGGTTGGGCTGTCCCGCCGTCTGCTTGGCGGTGTACTCAAAAGCGGCATCAGGGAATCCATTATTGAAGTAGTAGGTGAGGATGGCATCCCGGTCGGCCGCGATATTGGATTCTGAAAAGGGCTGCCCTTCCACGTTGGAGAGGTTGGGGAGCAGGGCATCTTCGGGAATAGTGCGGTTTCCGTCAATATGCAGGCGGTCTACCAGGGTCTGCGGGCCTTCGGCTACGTGAATCTCAACCGCAATGCGTCCCATTTGACCCAGGTAGTTGTCACGCACCGCCGATGTCACCTCCACCTGCTGGAAACCGTTGGCGCGGTACAGATCTTCAATGGTTTTCACGTCACCGGCCAGCAACTGCTGGCTGTACAGGCCTTGGGAGAAGAGGCGCCCGGCCGGTTGCACCTGCATGCGTTCGCGGATGGTGGCCGTATCAAAATAGGTATTGCCGGAAAAATTTATGTTGGTCAGCCTGTGGCGGATGCCGCGCTCCACGATGTAAACAATCTGGCGCTCGTTTTTCTTTTCATCGAATTCCTGGCGCACGTTGATTTCGGCGTCAAAATAACCGCGGGTTTGCATGTAATCGCGCAAATTGCGGCGGCCTTCATTCACCAGGTCTTCATCTACCGCATTCTCTTCATAAACCGGAATCAGTTTCTTGATTTCCCCCATGCGCATGCCTGTTCCCTGCACCCGCACGATCACGATCGGTCCGGGCTCGACATGCAGCACATAATCCACCGTGTTGCTGGCGGGTTGAAAGCTCTGGCTGGGAATTGATACCTGCGCCTCCAGCCGGTTAATGCTCTGGTATTTCTTGCGCAGGCGACGCAGGGCGCTGGTGATGCTCTGGGCCATCACCCGGTCGCCGGGATGGAAGTGCGCGGCGTTCAACAACTCCAGCAAACTGTATCCCGCGTGCCCGGTAAGCGTGATGCGCCCCACTCGCGCCTGCGCTCCGGGATCCACGTGGAAGGAGATGTTCACCTGCTGGGTTAAGGCATCGCGCTGCTCGCTCTCCGTGATCGTGGCCTGGTAGTAGCCGTTCTCCTGCAGCAACTGGCCCATACGGTCAATGCCGGTCTGCAGTTTCTCCGCGGTGTAGAGCTCTCCCAGTTGCAGCTTGCTGGCGTTGCCCAGTTGGGTGTTGGTCAGCTCGCGGGGCGCTCCCTCCACGTTGACTACGCCCACGAAGTAATTCTGCACCGCCCGGAAAACCAGCGTGACCTCATTCCGCGGCGTGCGATCCGCTTCCACCTGGATATCGGCAAATCTCCCGGTGGCGAACAGAGCGCGCACACTGTCACGAACCTTGAAGCGGTCCAGGGGCTGATTCGGTTTTTGCGTGACCACATTCTGCAACTGCTGCAGGTCGCCGCTTTCCACTCCGGCAAAGCGGATTTCGCGCACCGGCAATCCCTGATATTCGAAAATCACGCCCAGTGGAGTGGAAGCGGCCGCAGGTGGGGAAGCGTCATTTGAGTCGGCGGCTGCCGGCTGCGACAGGACAGAGTTTTGCGGCACGGCGGCGGCTTGCGGACGATGCACTTCCTCTGCGGGCATGCTGTGCTGGGCCTGGACCAGGGGCGGCAAAAGAGCGCCCGCCATGCCGATTGCCACCATCACCAGCGTCCGGACGAATGCTGCCCTTACCGCCAATGGGACTCCTTGCCCGCTTGCCATACCCCGTCTGAGGTGGATTCTAGCCACTTCGATTAACCCGGTCACCGAGGCAACGTTGCACGACGGGGCGGCGCCAGGCGTCCCGTTGGGGCCTGGCCTCCGGGCGTCCTGACCCGGCTTCCAGGCCATTCTCCGATTCGCGAGTTACTGACTCCTATAATAAAGGGTTAGTACATCCTGAGGGGATGGCCAGTGAGTTACGAAGAGCGTTACTCGCGGCAAATTCTGTTTTCCGGCATCGGCGCCCAGGGGCAGCAGCGCCTGGCGGAGGCGCGCGTCGCCATCGTGGGCTGCGGGGCTACCGGCTCCACTCTGGTCGGATTGCTGGCCCGCGCCGGAGTGGGTACGCTGCGAATCGTTGACCGCGATTATGTGGAAGCCAGCAACCTGCAGCGCCAGGCGCTGTTCGACGAAGCTGATGCCGCTGCTTCCCTGCCCAAGGCCATTGCCGCTGCCCGCAAGCTCGCTGCCTGCAACTCCCAGATTGTGGTTGAACCCGAAGTGGCTGATCTCACGCCGGAAAATATTGAGCGCTTGCTCGCGGGAGCGCACCTGCTCCTGGACGGCACCGACAATTTTGAAACCCGTTACCTGCTCAACGATTTCGCCGTACAGCGCGGAGTGCCCTGGATTTACTGCGCTGCCGTCGGCAGCTATGGCGTCACCATGAATATCCTGCCGGCCGAAACCGCGTGCCTCGCCTGCATGTTTCCGGAATCGCCGCGAGAAGCGCTGGAAACTTGCGAGACGGCGGGAGTGCTGGGACCAGCCGTCAGCCTGGTCGCCTCCGCCGCCGCGGGCGAAGCTTTGAAGCTGCTGGCGGGCGCACGCGAACAGCTGCGCCGCACCCTGCTTTCCTGGGATCTCTGGACCAACCGGACTTCTGCCATTCAGGCGGCTAAACCCCACCCTGACTGCCGCGCCTGCGGCCGGCGCGACTTTGTTCATCTGGCAGGCGAGGGCCGGCCCCACATCACCCTCTGCGGGCGCAATTCGGTGCAGATTCATGAGCGCGCCCGCCCCATGGACTTCGACCTTATGAGTGAACGGCTTAGGCCCCACGGCACCGTGCGCCACAATGAATTCGTGCTCAAGTTCTGGCATGAGCCCTACGAATTCACCCTGTTTCCGGATGGCCGGGCCATTATCAAAGGCACTTCAGACACCGCGGTCGCCAGAAGCCTATATGCCCGTTACATAGGAAGTTAGTGACTTTTTAGCAGGAAATACTTTAAGATTTGCCCGGATGCCCGGCCAACCAGCCGGGAGGGAGGACGTTATGCGTCGCGGGTTCCTGGCGGGAGCAGTTCTCGTACTAAGTTTGGCGGCAGTTCAGGCTTTTGGGCAGACGTGGGTGACCAACACCGGTTTTGCCGGCAATCGGTTGCTGTGGGATGAGTTCAATTACCCGGTGGTCAGCACTCCCATGCTGAGCCTCAACTCGGTTTCTCTCTCCCCCGCAGGAGCCAGCAACGCGACCGCCGGCAATGTTGCCGGCGCCACCAACGCGACCCTTTCCATCACCAACATGGGACTGAGCAGCACGGCCAATATGACCCCGCCTGCCGTCTCCCTGGTGAGCGTGAGCGGCCAACCGACGGTGGTTGGCGCAGTCTCGCCCCTGTTTGGGCCGCAGCCCTTTGTGCCTCTGGCATCGGGACTCCGCCGGCACGCTATGGCGCGTCCTCACCCGCATGGCATGATGATGGCCCGCAACGCCCCGCAGACTATTTTCCTCAATACCGGCGCGGCGGTATTCGACGATGCCCACGCCATTCCGGCCGCACCCGAGAACCTGGCCCAGGCGGCAAAAGCCATTCGCGCGTGGGAGCAGGCCCATCCTCCGGCCAAGGTTTACACCAATCAGGATGTGGACCGCATTCACCAGCAGGACGCCAGCCGGCCTGAAACCGCGATCCCGGCGCCCAAGCAGTAGGAAAGACTCCAAGTTTCGAGTTTCAAGTTTCTTCGCGCGATTGATCTTGAAACTCGAAACTGGAAGCTTTTCTTACCTTCACGTGACGCTGGTCACCGGTGCCACTTGCCCCATCTGCTATTCTCTGCCTTCAGCCAGCTCTAACGGGAAGTCCAACCTTGACCACTGAAGCCGCTGTCCGCGACCTCGCCGCCCGCCCCGAACCTTCCCGCCTCTACCGCTGGATTGTCCTGCTGTTCATCAGCCTGGCGATGCTGGGCAACTACTACGTCTACGACTGCATAGCTCCGATTGCCGACCTCCTGGTAAAGCAGTTGCATTTCAGCGACGCCAATATCGGGCTGCTGCAGGCCATTTACAGCATTCCTAACGTTTTCATGGTGCTGATTGGCGGCATCATTGTGGACCGCATCGGCACCCGCAAGGCCATCTTCATTTTTGGCGTGCTTTGCCTGCTGGGGTCAATCATCACCGTGACCTCGCCCACTCTGGCGGTGATGGCTTCCGGGCGGCTGGTCTTCGGCCTGGGCGCCGAATCGCTGATTGTTGCTGTGACCACCGCCGTCGCCAAATGGTTTCGCGGCAAGGAACTGAGCTTCGCCTTCGGCATGAACTTGATGATCGCCCGGCTGGGCACCTGGCTGGCGCAGAATTCTCCTACCTGGGCACAACCGGCATATACCAACTGGCGCAACCCGCTCCTTATTTCCGTGGGCTTCGGAACCTTATGTGTAATTGGCGCCGTGCTCTACTGGATTTTCGAAGCTCGCGCCGAGCAGAAGTACTCGCTCGCTCAGGCGAGCTCCACCGACAAAGTCGTGTTCAGTGATGTGTTCCGCTTCGGTCGCTCTTATTGGTACATCGTCGCCCTGTGCATCGTGTTTTATTCGGGCATCTTTCCCTTCGAAACCTTCGCCATTAAGTTCTTTATGGACGCGCACCATACCAGCCGCGAGCTGGGAGGCTTTCTGGTCAGCATTCTCACCGCCTTCACCATGTTCGGCACGCCCACTTTCGGGTTGTTCGCTGACAAGATTGGCAAGCGCGCCCTGCTCATGATGTTCGGTTCCCTGCTGCTCATCCCCGTGTATCTGATGATGGGCTACACCAACATTTCCCTCTATGTGCCTATGGCCATGATGGGAGTGTCGTTCTCGCTGATTCCGGCCGTGATGTGGCCTTCAGTGGCTTACATCGTCGAGCAGTCGAAGCTGGGCACCGCCTACGGGCTGATGACCATGATTCAGAACATCGGCCTGGCGGGATTTAATCTGCTCATCGGGTGGGCTAATGACCATTCCCATGCCAGCGCCGCCAATCCCGAGGGCTACCGCCTGGGTATGTGTATTTTCTCCGTTCTCGGATTCATGGGCTTGACCTTCGCCTTCCTGCTTCGCCAGCGCGAGACCGGGCCCCAGGGACACGGATTGGAAACCATCACCGCCAAATCCGCCGCCTAACTTTTTTCCGCTGTCATCCCGAGCGGAGTCATCTTCCCTTACGCAAAATAGACAGGCCGAACGGTTAGGGTTGTTTCGACTCGGGCGTGTGCCCTCGCTCAACATGACAGTCGTGGGGAAGCAGGTATGTATGCAGGAATGCGTTCACGCGGTCTGCAGAATCTGCCGGATCGCTGTGGAAAGCCGCTCCCAATTGGCGGTTTCCACTTCCAGTTGCTTGCGCCCGGCACGGGTAAGCGAATAGTACTTGGCGCGACGCTTGTTCTCGGAAGGGCGCCACTCCGCCTCGATCCAGCCCTGCTGCTCCAGGCGGTGCAGAGCCGGATATAGTGAGCCTTGCTGCACCTGCAAGGCGTCTTTCGAAATCTGCTGGATGCGCTGGGCCACGCCCCAGCCGTGCATTGCCTCCAGAGCCAGCGTTTTCAGGATCAGCAGGTCCAGCGTGCCCTGCAGCAGGTCCACCGTTTGGCTCATTCTTCCTCCGCGCTCATCGCGTCACTCCCAGCGCAATGCCACCATCGGATCAATGCGCGCAGCGGCGCGCGCGGGAATCAAGGTCGCGAGTAAACCCACGGCTATTAGCGTACCGGCTGCAACGCCCATGGTGAGCGGGTCATTGGACGCAACCTCAAACAGCAATCCGCGCAGCAGGCGCGAAAGTGCCAATGCGGCCGCGATCCCGAGCACGCTGCCACTCCCAATCAGCAACAGCGCTTGGCCGATAATCAGCCGGAGGACATCACCGGTGCCGGCGCCCAGCGCCATGCGCACTCCTATCTCCTGCGTACGCTGTGTCACAAGGTAGGCGATCACGCCATAAATCCCAATGGCGGCCAGCAAAAGACCCAACGCAGCGAACAGGCCGAGCAGGGCTGCATCGAAGCGCGGACGGGCTTCTAACTGGCTCACCCGCTGGCGCATCGTGTCTACGCTGACAGGAAGTGTCGGGTCGAGAGCGGCGATTTCGCGGCGCACCCAATCGGTCATCGCTGCTGATTTCATCGCGGTGCGGACAACCACGTAAGCGTGAGAGTCAATCCGGCCACGCGGATTGCCGTCCTCAGCGGAGTGTCTTCGCACCACGTAGTACTCAGGATCGCCGGCTGCTGCCAAGCCACCATTCTTCACATCCGCGGCCACCCCGACCACCGTGTACCAGCTGCCTTCGCCAAATTGCAGCTGCTTCCCCAAAGGATCTTCACTGGGAAACAGCCGCTCGGCCAGCTGGCGACTAATAACAGTGGCGTGCTGCTCGGGCCGCCGGTCAGCTTCGGTGAAGCCACGGCCGCGCACAATGGGAATGTCAAGGGCGGTGAAATACTGCGGCGTTACTGAGCGCCAGGTCACATCGCCGCCTGTGCCCTCGGCCGCGCGCGGACGGCCGCGCAGGTTGATGGCGGCATAAATGTGGAAGTGTTGCCATCCGCCGGGGGGAAGCGAGTCGCTGAGAGCAATCTCGGTAACCCCGGGCAGCCGGCGCAGGCGCGCCTCCAGTTGATCAAAAAACGCGAGTTGCTGTTCGGGCTGCGGATAGCGCTGCTGCCCCAGCGTGACCTCCGCCAGCAGCAGGCTTTCGGTGCGCATGCCCAGCGGCTGGTTCTGCAGGTTCCACAAGCTGCGCAACAGCAGGCTGGCGCCCGCCAGCAGCACCAGGGAGATCGCCACCTGCGCCACCACCAGCAACTGGCGGAAGGAGGCGCGCGAGCCGGTGCTGGAGCGCGTTCCCGCAAGCGCCAATTGTGGAGAAGCGCGATGCCACGCGGGAACCAGGCCAAACACAATTCCGCAGGCGACGGAAACGGCCAAGGTGAACAACAGCACCCGGCCATCCAGCCCCGCCTGCGGCAGGCGCGGCAAGCCTTTGGGCGCCATGCCTACGAATACGCGCAATAAAAAATACCCCAAGGCGCAGCCAGCCGCCCCGCCGCCCAGGGCCAGCACCAGATTCTCGGTGAGCGCCTGGCGGATCATGCGCGCGCGGCTCGCTCCCAGCGCTGCCCGTACAGCCAGCTCGCGCTGCCGCGCCGCCGAGCGCGCCAGCAGCAGGTTGGCGACGTTGGCGCAGGCAATCAGGAGCACCGCCAGCACCGCGCCCAGGAGCACCCAGGCGGCCAACCGGGCATCGCTGAGTTCACGATCGCGCAGCGAGCGCAGCTGCAAATGAATTTCATTGCGGAACTGCGGCGGCGTGGTCTTGAGCAGGTCGGCGAACAGCGGCTGCAGCTGTGCTCTGGCCTGTTCGATGGAAACACCGGGCTTGAGTCGAGCGAAGCAGCGCAACACACGGCCTGTTGGCTGGCTCTTCTGTTGGTTCCAGTCAATCCGTTGCGGCAACAGAAGGTCGGCCGGGGTGAGCGTCGGCATCTCGAAGTCTGGCGGCAGGATGCCAACCACGCGGACGGGTTTGCCGTCCACTGAGATCAGCTGTCCAATCGCCGCCGAACTGGCTCCAAAGCGACTGCGCCACAGGCCATAGGAGATGAGCGCCACGGGAGGAGCATTAGGGCGATCGTCGTCAGGCGTAAAATCGCGCCCGGCAATCGTGCCCAATCCCAGGGTTGACAGAAAATTGGACTCCACCTCCAGGCAGTTCACGCGCAAGGGATGCGATTCAGTGAGGTCGCAGCCGGACGCGGCAGAGTCGAAGGCCGCCATCGAGGTAATGGCAGTAAACGGCAGCCTGGCTTCGCGCCAGTTAGCATAGTTGGCGCCCAGCATGAACTCATTGTTCTCAATGGGCGCGGTTATGCCTACGGACACCAGGCGCTCAGCTTTCGGATAAGGCAGGCTGCGGAACAGGATGCGGTCAACCACGCTGAAGACGGCGGTGGTGGCGCCGATGCCCAGCGCAATGGTGCAAACGGCTGCCAATGTGAAAACGGGATTTTTGCGGAATCCGCGCAAGGCGTAATGCACGTCTTTGGCGGTGGAATCCAGCAGGCGCGCGCCCCACTGATCGCGGCAGTTCTCTTTCACGCCCTCCAGACCGCCGAAGGCCAGCACGGCCTGGCGGCGCGCCTGTTCCGGCCCCATGCCTGCGGCCAGGTTGGCCTCAATCTGCCGCTCCATATGAAAGCGCAGCTCCTCGGCCAGGTCGTCGTTCATCTCGGGGCGATGAATCAGCGACCGCAGCCACGCCGATATACGCGAACGCAAGCGCATGGTTCTCTTACCTACCGGGTGTGCAACGAGACGTAACGAGTTACGTCCCTACTGGGCACCTATGGGGCGGGCGCCCTCACCCGCGTATGCGGGCGGTATGCTGCCAAGACAGCCGGCGAGACGCCGGCGCTACGGAGTCGTGGTCGGCAGCGTCTTACCGGCAGGCATCTCGGTTCCCCTAGATATCCGACAAGAACGGTGCGCCTTCTCTTGTAGAATGTCAAGGGGGCAACGCGACAAAATTTCTGCCGTCCCGTCAACTCCGTCGGTCCCAATACGGAACTCCTGACAGGGTGTATAAGTGAAAAGTGGGGTGCACAACCAGAGTTGTGGGATACCACTTTTAAGCGCGAAGCTTCCCTGCTGGCCGGTTCGGGTGCAGCTCAGATTCCGCGAAACTAAGCTCCGCGACCCGGATTCGGGGATAAGCGCCAGATGTGCCCGGTGATTGCTTAGGCTACGGGGGAAGCCACATGGTGCGGGCACGCCAGAGAAGCTGAGGAACTTCTGAGGCAGGCGTCAAGACTAACCCCAGATATGTACCTGGGTTTGGCGTATGGCGTGCAAGCCATACAACGAACAGCTACTTAGCCGCATCACATTCAGTGCGGCCTGAAAAAGGCGAATTGACACAAGCAAAGAAAACACTGGTACCCGGCCTTACCGAAGCCGATGCCATTGATCGGGCCAAACGGGGCGACGCGGAGTCGTTCGAAGCCCTGTACGGCATGCACAAGCGGCGTGTGTATTCTTTGTGCTTGCGCATGACGGGCAACACGGCGGAAGCCGAGGATCTGACGCAGGAAGCGTTCCTGCAGCTTTATCGCAAGATCGCGACTTTCCGGGGCGAGTCCGCCTTTTCGACATGGCTGCACCGTCTGGCCGTGAACGTGGTGCTGATGCACCTGCGCAAGAAGGGCCTGCCAGAGGTCTCGCTGGAAGAGAGCCTGGAGCCGCAGGAGGAAGGACCCAAGAAGGACATTGGCGCCCGCGACAACATGCTGGCGGGCTCCATTGACCGGGTCAACCTG
>DATEGM010000471.1:0-6031 GCA_035280085.1 Terriglobales bacterium | reverse complement strand
TCCGCAGCGCCGTCCTGCTTCCCCCGATGTCCGCAGAGCAGGCGGCCTAACCGAGACACAGCAACTCCGGCCTGACGGCAACCGGTTCAGGGTTTGTTCTTCAAACCTGGTGTGGTTTTCCGCAAATTCCCGTCACAGTCGTCAAGTCCGCGTCACAACTCGGCGTTGCTTTGAAAGAGCGCGGCTTCAGCCGCGGCTTGCTAGCCCTTGGGAAAACCGACATTTACGGGCGCGGTTCACTATGGGGTGCTCCGAGCTAAAAAAAACGGGGCAGCAGAGCTGCCCCGGAAATTAGAGCTGTATCAACCTTCAGAAGTCGTAGCGCAGTGCAAACTGCATTACACGCGGATTGGTGAGCAGTCCGCTGAACTTTCCGAACGCACTGGACTGATCAATGGCGTTGGTGATGCTCTGCACGTCAAAACGGGTCAGGTTGAGAACGTTGAACACCTCCCAGCGAAACTGCACGGAGTGCGCTTCGTTGTAGGGCATCTTCCAGGTTTTGTCCAAACCGGCATCCAGCCCGGCATAGCCTGGCCCGCGCAGCGTGTTGCGCATGCCGCTTTCGCCAGGAAAATCATGACGGAAAGCCTGGATTCCGCTCGCTCCAGTTGGATCGGGGAAGAGGTTAACCGAGCCATCGGCATTTTCGGTCACGCCCGTGTGAGCCGGAGCGATCTGCATGGCAGCTCCGCCCAACTGCCAGTTCGTGGGCCATGTGCCTCCATTGGCGATGCTGACGGGGAAGCCGCTGGTCCAGCGCGCCAAGCCGGAAAGCTGCCAGCCGCCGATGATGGCGTCCAGCACTCCGCCGGCATCACGCGCCAGTAGCCTTCCCTTACCGAAGGGCATTTGCCAGATCCAGTTCATATTGAACTGGTGCCGGGCATCGAAATCCGAAACCGCACGCAACTGGTCGGGTTGCCACGAATTTATGACCTGTCCGCCCAGGCCGCCCCACTCCGTAATGCGCTCGGCGTCGGAGGAAAGATCAATAGACTTGGAAAAGGTGTAATTGAAATCGAACTGCAACCCCTGCGACATCGCCTTTCGAAGGTTCACCTGCAAGGCGTTGTAGTTGGCATTGCCAATGGAACGCCAGGCGTATAGCGAGTGGAACTGAGGGTCGAAGAAGGTGTTAGCCCCAAACACGGAGGGGTAATAATTCAGGGGAACTCCCTGCGAATCCGTCAAAGCCCCAGCGATGCCTGGAGTGCCTGAGAAATCGGAACCTAGGAAATCCAACTGGCTAAGCGGGGTGGTTTCGTTGAACAGGTTGCAGCTGAAGAGAACGAAAGCCGCTACCGCTGCGTTGGTGCTGTTAGGGCCGCAGCCGGGGGTGCTGTACGAATCTCCGGGCTTAAGGGGGGAAATAATATCCTTCCAATATGCCGCCGTGGGACCAAGCATGCCGGGATTGCTGGCGATCTGCGACGGGGTTACGCCGGCAGCTGCCATCTGGCTGATGCGGCTGGCGGCTTCGAAGTAAGTAATGCCGGTCTTCTTGTCCACCAGGTTGAGCGGCATAGCCAGGTCTTCCTGGCTGAGCAGGCGATGCGCAAAGCGTCCAACGTAGGAGACGTTCAGGAGCATGTTCTTAGGCAGCTGGCGCGAGATAGAAAAATCGATCGTGTACGAGTACGGGGTGCGGATCAAGTCGTCCAAACCCCAATAAATGCCCAAGCCACCTCCGGAATTGGGCGGCGTGTAGGGGAATCCTCCCGGCGGCGCCGCCGGCAGCAGCCGATTTCCACTCTGATCATTCACCGGAACTGTGTTCAGATCGGTGACGCGGGGTGCGCTGGCGACCGACGGAACGGTGGAGTTGGTGAGGTTGGTGGAAAGCCCAAAAGAGCCGTAACGGTCAAAGGTGTTGAGCAAGCCGGCCCCAATGCGGTCATACACCATTCCGAAGCCGGCGCGGATCGAGGTTTTGTCGTTGTCCCCGACCAGGCTCTTCAGCCAGTTCCAGCTGGGACGGGGCGAGTAGGCAAAGGCCAGGCGCGGCGCAAAGTTGTGGTAGTCCCAATTGTAGTAGCCCTTGGTGCCGTTGGCCGGACCGGCGAGGGAGAAGGAAATCGGCGGCAGGTTAGGAGCTATGCCGGCATTCATGTCCTGACCCCGCGTCTGGTACCACCGTCCCAGGCTAGTGGAAGGCGCTACCTGAGTGCCATTGGTCTCCCAGGGAGGAGAGAACAGCGAATACCGCAGGCCGTAGGTGATGGTCAGGTTCGGCTTAACGCGAAATGCGTCCTGAGCATAAAACTCAAATTCGTCGGCCGCAAACCGACGGGTTACCGGCGCGCCCTGGGGCAATACCGCTCCCGTCTTCGTGTAGTTGTACTGCGCATCGAGTTGGGTGACGATCCCCATCAGGGCAATGACGGGCCAGTTGTAGTTGAGGTTGAAGTTGGTATTAACTGCGGGCAACCCGTTGTGGCCGGGATCCAGCGGGCTGGTCTTGTTAGCAATGCCGGCGGTATCCAAGCCGGAGGAGTTAGTAAATCCGTCGCTGAACGAATTCAGGAAATTTTGTTTTGGATTGCGGATAAACCGCACGTCCCCACCAAATTGGAAGGTGTGCTTTCCACGGTTCCAGGAGATGTCGTCCACAAAGTTGTGTACTGGCGTCTGGTACGTGCGGCTGCGAGTGACCGCCAGCTCGGAATTGTTGGAACCCTCATCGTCGTTCAAGCCACGAAAATATATGAACGGCTGGGAATCGTTATTGCCGAGAACTCCAATGCTTTGGCGCGTAAAGCCCCAGTGGAAATTGTTGATCAGCGTGGGGCGGAACACCGCCGTGTAGCCCAGGCTGAAGCCCTTGCTGTAGTCGGCGTTGGTGTGCAGCGGAATCTGGGAGCCGGCCGGTCCTCCCTTGTCCAGGTAAGGAACATCGGAATGGACGTCGTTCCGCATGGCGCCGCGCCAGAACAGGCTGTGGTTGCCGTTTTGCGTGATTTTGTAATCCACGCGGGCGATGTACCAGTTGTTATTCGTGGGTACGGGGCCACGGAAGCGGTAGCCAACGAAATTGAAACCGTCGCCGGCGGAGACGTCATTGGTATGGGGGAAGGTGTTGAAATACTGCAACATCACAGGGTTCGGACCAACGTGCGTGGGCAGCGGGTCCATGGCAGCCAACTGCGACGGAGTTAAACCGTAATATCCGGCGGGCACGGGGTGCGCGGTCCCGCTAACGCCTTTTACCATCGTGGCCGGGCACTGGCTGGCATCCTGGCACTGATAGATGGTCACTCCATCGCGCAGGCTGTCGCTGGGCACGATGCGCAGCACGCTGTTCTCTTCGCGCTGGCGCGAACCTTCATAGTTAGCGAAGAAGAACAGGCGGTTTTTCAGAATCGGGCCTCCCAGCGAACCCCCAAAAATGTTGCGGATCAGCTTGGGAGGAGTGTTGGACTGCCCGGACGCCAGTTCTGCCTGCTTCACGAAGAAGTCATTGGCGCTGGTAGCGGTATTGCGGTGGTACTCGTAGAGGGAGCCGTGGAAGCTGTTGGTGCCGCTTTTGGTGACCAGCGAAACCTGCGCTCCGGACGAACGCCCCTGGTCGGCGCCATAATTGGTCGTGGTGGTGCGGAATTCCTGCAGCGAATCGCCTGTCACCGGCAAGACCGAGGTGAACGCGTAACCATTCACCTGATCGTTCACATCTACGCCGTCGAGCGTGATGTTGCTCTGATCGCTGCGCGAACCGTTCACCGCGCCGCTGCGCGTATCCAGGTCCTTATTGATGTCGGACCGGTTGCCGGTGTAGACCACCCCCGCTTCCAGCGTCAGCAAGTCAGGGATATTGCGCCCCTCCAGGGGTAGCTGCTTCACCTGCTGTTCGCTGAAGGCAGCCCCCAGCGAAGCATCTGTCGTGTTGACCAAGGGAGCCGCTCCCGTAACCTCAACCGTGGTCGAGGTCCCCGCCACCTGCATGCTCAGGTCGAGCCGGGATGGCGTATTGACTAGCAGCGCCACGAAGTCCTGCTTGTATTTTGCAAACCCGGCGGCATCGGCGATCACCGTATAAGTGGCCGGAGGCACCTCCAGAAACTGATATTCCCCCTGCGCGGTCGTTTTAACTGTCCGCGAGTAACCCGTCTGCGGGTTTAAGAGGGTGACAGTTGCCCCCGGGATGACCGCCCCGTTGGGGTCGGTGATGGTTCCACGCAGAGAAGTGGTGCCCGTTTGGGCGCATACGTAGGCGCTGAGCAGCCCAGCGAGTACGAACAGGGAGATGAGCTTAGCGATGCGCATCTGGCGCTCCTGTGGTTGGTATATCTGCAACTTACCTTCGGGAAATTTCGAAAACCTGCAATTTATTGGCCACGCTGACACTCACGCCGGAGTATGTTTCAGCCAAAATTGCAATGGCATATAGCGATATGTGAGGAATACAGCGATATGTAGACAGAAACTATATAGAAATGTAGATGTCCTCTATGGGATTTTGTATCCCGTTGGGGCACGAACGAACCTGGAGAATCACCTTCCCGCCGCTAGCTCTTGCTGTTATCAGCCTGCTTAGAGTCAGGCAATAATCTGGAAAGCTGCGCTTGCAGTAATTCCGGCTTGAAGCCGAATGGCCCCGGCTTGCTCTTGAAGACGATCCTGCCCGCGCTGTCAATTAGGTAAATGCGGTCGGGCCAGCCGGTGTAAGCCTTCTCGGTAGTGTTATCGAAACCATCCACCACCGCCGGAAATTTAATGCCCAGCTTGCGTACGCAGGTGCCCGCCACTTCATCGCGCTCCTGCTCGTTACGCGGGCTGCGGAACACGACACCCTGCTTGATGTTGCTCTCCATCTGCCACACGTCGCTGGGGTGGGCCTCCAGGATGTACACCGCCAGAAACTGCGCCCGGTCCTTATATTGCTCGTACAGCTTATTGAGGGCGGGAACCTCCCGCCGGAATGGCGGTCAGGTATAGCTGCCGAAAACCAGCACCACCGGCTCTTTGCCGCGGAAAGAGGAAAGTTGTACGGTTTCGGTTGTGTTTAGCGCGCCCAGGGAAAAGTCGGGCGCTGCCTGTCCTGGCTGCAGCACACCCGCGCGGGCTTGAGTCCACAAGGTTTCAAAGGGAAGAACGAAATAAGCCGCCACTGGCATTCTTGCCATGACTCGCCCGAACGTTTCCGGCGGTTGGTGCATGGCCCAGGCGATGAACCCCACAAATACTACCCACAGCACCGCCACAGCAATGGCGGCACGAAGCAAAACACTGCGCATAGCGCAAGATTTTAGCGCAGTTGGCCGGTGGTTAGTAGCTGGTAGTTGGTCGTTTGACCGGCGGCCTTCACCAGCTACCAACTACTTCACAAGTGTCAGATTTAAGTTACGAACCGCGCTCCCGAAACCTTGAAACCTGCGAAACTTTGAAACCTGCCCCCCAACGTGCGAGACTTCGAAACCTGACTCCACAAAACTTTCCCGAACCCTCCCAGCCCGGCTATCATCTTTACTTTCAGCGAGGAGGCACCGATGAAGAAGCGCAAGCCCGATACGATAGCCGTGCACGGCGGCTCGGAGCCGGAGCACAAAAGCGGACCTCTGGCTACTCCCATCTTCCAAACCTCCACTTTCTCCGTTGAAGACAACGACCAGCAGCTCCGGGTTACGCATAGCGACAGGTTTTACACCCGCTACGGCAACCCCACGCACACTGCCGCTGAGAAGACCATCGCCGAACTGGAAGGCGCGGAAGCAGCGTTGCTGTTCGCCTCCGGCATGGCCGCCATCACCACCACCGTGCTGGCCCTGGTGCGCGGCGGTGACCACGTGGTGGCCCAGTCCGACCTCTACGGCGGCGCCCTGAAATTTTTCTCCCAGTGGCTGCCCAAATTCGGCGTCGAAACTTCTTTTGTCGAAACCGCCCGTGCCGACGATTTCGAGCGCGTCATCCGCCCCAATACCCGCCTCATGTATCTGGAGTCGCCCACTAATCCCACTCTGAAGCTGGTGGACGTGCGGCGCGCCGTGGCCATCGCCAGGCAGCACGGCCTGACCACGCTCATGGACAACACCTT
>DATEGM010000470.1:0-7802 GCA_035280085.1 Terriglobales bacterium | reverse complement strand
CGGCAGGTCCGAGTGAATCTGGCGGATTTCCTCCGCCGCCTTGGCCTTGAGGTTGGGGTCCACCGGAAAGGTGATCTGGTTGGTTTCGTCAATGGGGGCGGGCTCCGACTTCTGCTCGGTAAAGCCATCGCCCTGGCGCAGCGCCACCAGTTCCAGGCTGTTTACCCCATCAACGATCTTGTCGAATTCCTTCTGCAGGCGCTCATCGGAGCCGGCACCGCCCGGAGCTTGGGTGAGGATATCGAAGGCGTGGTCAAAATTGGCTTTGGCCGCCTCCAGGTGTCCCGCCGCGTAATTCGCTTGCCCAGCCTGATATTCCTCTTCTGCCTGCGCCACCAGGGTGTCAATCGGGTCCGGCTTGGCTGCAGGGGGTGGCGCTTCCTGCGGTTTAGGATCGGGAACTGGTGTGGCCGCGGGCTGGGGCTGAATGGGGGGTGCGGCAGGAACCGGCGCCGTTATCGCTGCTACAGGCTTCTTAGCAGCGGTCTGGCAGGATGTGCTTCCCAGAGCCAAGGCGATGAGTAGTGGCGTAAACCAATAGAACTGTCGAATCCTCATGTGTTTCTAGGACTTAGGGCCTTTCGCCTGGCTCTTGTTTGCGGAACTGCTGGAATCGTACTACGGCTTTTTTCGGCGGGTCAATTGAACAAAGGTACCGTGGTTACCTTCCCATGGTCCTTGTTCTCCCGCGGAAGCACCTCCCGCACTGCCTGGAAGTCAAAAAGAACCAGAGCTACAGGCCAGGGTTGCCTGAAGAGCCAGTAGTCGGGAGCTAATTCAGAGCGCTGCGGCGCTTAGTTGCCTGGCTTGGGCGGGCGCGGCTGGTCCAGGTTAACCACCTGAGAGCCTGGGGGCTGCTGCAGGGCAAACTGCTCATCCGTAAGAGGCTGATTGATTTGCAGCTTCACCATGGTGAGCACAATGGAATATTCCTCCTGCGGGCGCCATATCTGTATGACGGAGGGGAACTTGAAGCCGTTGAAATCGCGAAAATCGCTGTAGCGGGTGTCGGTAGCCACGTAGCCCTTCTGGTCGTACATCAGCTGACGATCGGGCTGCAAGTTAATGCGGTTGAAGATGATTTTGCGCTGCAGGTACCAGCCATGCCCCTCCTTGCTGATGACATCGAGCTCGTAATCGGGTTGCTGCATCCAGTTGTGAGTTTTGGGATCCTGCACCTCCTCATAACCGTTTTCCAGCACGGCGATGTCTTCCGAACTAATCTGGCGCAAAAGAAGGGAATCATAAATCTGCTGCGGCCGTATGTTTTCCAGAGGCTGGCTGGAGGGCAGAACCACATTATTGCGGCCAACAAAAAACTTGTTCTTCACCGGGATCCAGAGCTTGAAACTCTCGCCGTTGCTTACCATGTCGAAAGCGCGATTACGGACGATGGGCATAAGGCCGATCATGCGCAGCATCTCCGGTTTGCGCACCAGCACATAGCCGCGAATCTGCTTGTATTCCGTGACCTTACCCTTCAGTTGTCCGCCTACCGAGGTGTCAATGTCCACGGTCGCATTGAGGGTGTGGATTTGGTTGGCCCCTGCGTTTATTTCCTGCACCAGTTGGTCACGGCTGGCGGTCAGCAACTTGGCAGTGCTGATCCGGTTCTCCACTTTGTGTGAGCGGAAAAGGCAGCCGCTTAACGGGATGACTACAAGAAGCAGCAGGAGAACACGTTGGCGGAGTGGAAGAGCCATGCAGCAGTTACTATGAATATTAGAGCTCCCCAAAAGTATATAACGTGCCGCTGGCCCGTACGCGGGCTGTAGCACGACCAACCTCTTTAGATGCAAGGGGAAACGCGGTGATGCGCGCCGCTTACCTCATGACGTTAACGGCTTTGCGGTACAGAGCCACGTTGTGATTGTGCTCTTCCAGGGTGGCGGCAAAGCGGTGGTGGCCGTCGCCGGCGCTGACGAAGTAAAGATAGTCGCTGCTGGCGGGATGCGTCGCGGCCTGCAGTGATGCCACTCCCGGGTTAGCAATGGGCCCCGGAGGCAGGCCGATGTGGCGGTAAGTGTTGTAGGGCGAATTAAACTGCATATCATCGTGGTGCAGCGCGCCCGTGTAGGAGCCGGCCAGCAGTTCGGCATAGATTATGCTCGGGTCGGCGTCCAGAGCGACGCGCTGGCTCAGCCGGTTGTAATACACACTCGCCACGAGGGGGCGTTCCTCAGAGACGGCGGTCTCCTTCTCCACAATGGAGGCCATGGTGACCACCTGGTGCAGGTTGCCGGTCAATCCGAGCGAGTGCGCTTTGGCGCGGAAACGATGCACCATCACGGCCAGCATATCGGTCGGTGTCTGGGTACGCGTGAACTGGTAAGTGTCTGGAAAAAGGTAGCCTTCCAGCGAAGTGGCCTGAGGATCCAGGTCATGGATGAGCACGATGTCGGCGCGGGAGGCCTGCAGGAATTCCTTTTCTGGGCCCAAGCCAGCGGCTTGCATCGCCTGGGCAATTTCAAAGATGTTGAAGCCCTCCGGGATTACGACTGTGTGCACGTAAACATCGCCGCGAGCCAGTCGGCGGTGCACCTGAATGGCGTTGGCGGACTGTTCGAACCGGTATTCGCCGGCTTTCAGTGTCTTGGGATGGACCACAAAATGCCACAGCAGGAAGGCGCTGGCACTGCGAATTACGCCCGCGGATTTAAGCTCACGAGCAATATGATGGGTGCTGTAGCCGGGGTGCAGCAACACCGTGGTCTGCGCGGCTGGCCGCACGGGCAGCCACAAAGCCCAGGCGAGCCAGGCGGCGGCCGCAAGCACCGCGAGTCCCAGCAGTTTGAGCACGGTCCGCATCTGGACCAGTTTAGATGATTGCGGAACGGCAGGTGTAAGCCAATGGTCCCTGGACGCTCGGCCATCAAAAAGCTACCCGTTCGTGGCTTCAAAATGGCCTTTTTCGTGCTCCCGCCGGCCAGGGGCGGGCATCTGACTACAGGACGGAGGGACCAGCATGGCCCAAAATGCGCTGGAGGATTTTCGATGCTTTGCCGGGATCAATGAATCCTGGGAACTGATGAAAACCGGCTTAGTGGTTATTTCCGGTACTTCCTACAAGCTGGAACTCTGGCATTCCTATTCCAATCCGGATATTCCCTATTACGTTTCCACCTACCTGCAGGAAAACGGGGTCTGGCGCAAAATGCCCGACCAGTCTTTTCCCATCGCGCTCAACGGTGAAGAGGCGCTGCGCACCGCGATGGCCTTTCTGGTGGAGAAACACGCGGCCTAACTGAAGATTGATGAATGAAGAGTGATGAATTTAGCCAAGAGCGGTCCGCGCCGTAAGCCCATCGTTATTCCTCATTCTTCGTTCTTCATTGCGCCCCGCCTGGGCGATGGAGCTTCATGAACTGCCCCTCGTCGGCGGGGAGAAAATAGCCGACCACGATGCCCATGGCGCCCTCCCGTAGAACGTGGCCGGTAGGATTAAGGTAAGTGGCGGTGACCTGCATGCGATCGCCCTGCGCCACTTTGTACCCGCCTTCCTTCATGAACAGCACAATGGGCATGGAAACCATGTGGCCGCTGGCATCGAGTTTGGAGTCCAGGGTGGCTACGGTCTGCTTACGAGTCAAATTGGTGAGCACCAGTTCGCGACCGTAATCGTGCATGTGGCCGCCCACCCCGAGAAGGATTCCCGGATACTTCAAAGTCACATCGCCTGTGGCGACATTACGGCCGGGCTTGAGGTTGTAGCTGGAATCACCGCAGCTCTTCACGTCCAGCCACGTCGGGTACACACTCTTGAGCGGCGTGCCCGCGCTTCCCGTCTTACGGTAGTCCATGCGCACTTCGAGGTACGCAGCGGGATAGCTGACGGCTGTCGGGTTATGAAACATGCTGGTTATGCGAATGCGGTCGCCTGACCGGACGCGGTAGCCGAAGCCAGGGGTGGCCGGCCAGTCGTTCATTTCGCCGCCGGCGCCGAAGATGTGCTCCTGCTTGTTGGGACAGACAAAATCGGGGCGCGCGGTGTTGTAGAAGGCGACATGATGGAGGAGGCGGCCGGGAATCGCGTTGCCCTTGCCGTCCACCAGGCGGGGATGGTAGGCGATGATCCATCCATCGAAGGGAATCTTCAGAAACTGCGGCCGCGGCTGTGCCGCGCGCATGTGGCTGGTATTGGCAGGCAAGTTCAAGGGGCCGAGCTTGGCGGTGAGTACTTGCGCGGCGGGGTCGTCTTTCACCGCCAGAGTGGCGGTGCGGTTCACCGGCATGGACATCTGCATGCCCTGCATGTCGTGCTGCTGGGCGCGAAGCGGAGCGGAGCAAAACGTGGGAAAAATAAACAGGCAAACGCAGGCCGGCAGGCGACGAAATTTCATGCGCAACCTTTCATGGCGGGTAAGCGGCGAAAAAAGGCTACCACCAGCAGGCTCGTGCCGGCAGCCAGGAAGACGCCAGCGCCCACGTTTGGCGTAAAGTGAGGCAGACGGCTAGTGTGGGCGCGTTGAAAGCATCCCCAAAACTTCCCGCAATCCCTGGCGCACGCGTTTGATTTCGGCCGTGTGCCGTGTGGGGAAGGGCAAGGCGGTCTGGTTGGCAGCCGTGGCGCGAGCCGCGTCGCGCAGGTATTGGCGCGCGCCGGCAATGGTGAACCCGTCTTCGTAAAGCAGCTTGCGGATGTGCAGCACGTTGTCCACATCCCGCCGGCGGTACATGCGCTGGCCGGTGCTGCTCTTCGTGGGACGCAACTGGGAAAATTCCGTTTCCCAGAAGCGCAGCACATACGTGGGCAGCTCGCATAGCTCCGCGACTTCGCCGATGCGGAAGTAAAGCTTATCGGGAATGACAGGTTCGATAGACTTGGCTTTTTCGGCTTTCTTTTTGGTCAGGCTCATCGTTCTTCCTTCCCTGGGAGAAAGTGCGGCGCGCTAGAGCTTCCTGGCGTGTTTCTAGCATGATGCTGGACCGAGAACAACAATTTTCGTAAGGATTTGGGATTTTAGAAAGCCAGCCGGTGAGCCCTGGCCGGCGACGTAAGGAAAACACCTCATAACAGCCGGACGTAAGTAAAAAGGTCCCCGCTGAGGCGGAGACCCAAAAAACCCTACAGGGCCCAACACGAGGTACAGCCTCGCTTAGTGTTTCTTCTTTTTCTTTGCCTTCTTCTTCATCGGCATCGAAGTTTCCCTCCGTGAACGATTTCCCTTGCAAAGGTACGAAAGGGCCCCGGCCGCTCTCGCTGCGAGCAGCACTTCTGGTGCGATGGTGCGGTGGAAAAGTCTTGCTGTCAATTACAAAGTCGGGTTCCTCCGGAGTAAATGGCTTGGCGAGCCAAAATTTTGTGGAAAAGCTGGGACGAATTTGCCGCCGCAGCCCAAAACCAATTACCACCGCCGAGACGCCGAGATAGCGGAGAAATCTGGAAGAAAATCGTGCTCATCCGGTTTCATTGCCAATCCCTGATGCAATTCAGGAATCTCCTTTGTTCTCGAATCTCTCGGCGTTCTCTGCGTCTCAGCGGTAGATCTTGGTTTCCACGGCAACCGGCGTACACTTTTCCGCATGGCAAGCGATCCCATCGAGCTGGAGATTTTCAAAAACATCTATCACTCCATCGCCGAGGAAATGGGAGCGGCGCTGCGCCGCACCGCATTTTCACCCAACATTAAGGAGCGCCGCGATTACTCCTGTGCCGTTTTTGACGGCGCCGGCGAAGTGATCGCCATGGGCGATCACATGCCGGTGCACCTGGGCTCCATGCCCATGTCCGTGCGCGCCGCGCTGGAAAGGCTGCCGCTCGGCCCAGGCGACATGGCCATGCTAAACGATCCTTTCTGCGGCGGCACCCACCTGCCCGATATCACCCTGGTGGCGCCGTTTTATGCCGGGAGAACCACGTGGCGAGGCCGGGCGGCCAATTTCTTCGTGGCTTCGCGCGCTCACCATGCCGATGTGGGCGGGGCGTATCCCGGTTCCATGGGACCCTGCCGCGAAATCTACCAGGAGGGATTGCGCATTCCTCCGGTGCGGCTCATGCGGGGCGGCAGAATTGATGACGACGTTCTGGCGCTGGTGCTGAACAACGTGCGCACACCCGGCGAGCGCGAAGGCGACCTGGGGGCGCAAATCGCCGCCTGCCACACCGGGCTTACGCGGCTGGAAGAAATCTGCCGGCGCTACGGATTGCGGCGCGTGACGGCGGCCGGGCGCGAGTTGCTGGACTATTCCGAGCGCATGATGCGGGCTTTCCTGGCGCAGGTTCCGCCGGGAACCTACCGGGCGGAGGATGCGCTCGACGACGACGGTGTGAGCCGGCGCCCGGTGCGCATCGCCGTAACAATTACTTTCCGCAAAAGCCGCAAAACCGGGCCGCTGGTGATGGTGGATTTTACCGGCACCGACGAGCAGGTTGAGGGCGCGATTAATGCCGTCGAGGCCATCACCTGGTCGGCGTGTTTCTACGTCTTTCGCTGCCTGCTGACGGAAGACGTGCCGGCCACAGCGGGGCTGATGCGCCCTATCGAAGTCATCGCACCTGCGGGAACGGTGGTGAATGCGCGCCCCCCGGCGGCGGTAGCGGGAGGAAACGTGGAAACCTCGCAGCGCATTGTAGACGTGCTGCTGCGGGCGCTGGCCGAGGCCCTCCCGCAGCGCATTCCCGCCGCCGCTTCCGGCACCATGAACAATCTGACTATAGGCGGCTTGGACCCGCGCACCGGTGAGCCTTTCGCCTACTATGAAACCGTTGCCGGAGGAATGGGAGCGCGTCCCACCAAGCCAGGAGTTTCCGGAGTGCACACCCACATGACCAACTCGCTGAACACGCCCGCGGAGGCGCTGGAATACGCCTATCCGCTGCGGGTGCGGCGATACTCGCTGCGGCCGGACAGCGGCGGGGAGGGGAAGTATCGCGGCGGCGACGGCATAGTGCGTGAAATCGAAGTGCTGACCGAAGCCTACGTCACTCTGCTGGCGGACCGTCGCCAGGGCCGACCTTATGGTTTGAATGGAGGAGAACCGGGCGCCGGCGGGCGCACGGAAGTGCTGCGGGCTGATGGCAGCCGGCAGCAGCTGGCCGGAAAAGCCAGCGTGCGGGTGAAAGCCGGCGAGCGCATCCGCGTGGATACTCCGGGCGGCGGAGGCTGGGGCGCGCCCTCAGGGCGAAAATGAGTAAGTGAACTTTACCGCCAGCCGGTGTTGCATGAGTTGCATGGGATTGGCGGCGGCCAGGCTGGCGAACTGCTGTCCGACGGTGTAGATGACGTAGAAGTCGCTGTCCGGCCGGTAATTCCAGCGCAAGCGGATGTTGGCGCTGGCGCCCTGGGTGTTGGCCGTGTTCATCTGCACCAGGGTGGAGAGCATGAGGAAGCGGGAGAAGGCGTAGTCGGTTTCCAGATCGCCGAAAAGAATGGAGAAATTTCCCTGGGGCAGGCGAAAGCGGTTCCACTGCTCGCCCAGGCTGACCGAAAGATGCTCGCTGGCGCGATAAGTGCCGCGCAGGCGGGCTTCGTTCAAGCGTCCGTCATAGTACGTTCCAAAACGCTCATAAACATTCCAGGTGAAACGGCGGTCCTCGGGGGAGCCGTAGGTGAGCTGATGCCGCGACCAGCGGTAATATCCCACCGGAATATAGATATTCTTGTACAGATTGAAGGGCGTGGTGATGCGTTGGGCAAAGTTGTCAATAATGTCATCATCCGTGTAGGAACCGTTGTTGAACAGGGCGCGGAAGGTGGCCTGCCACTCCTGCGTCTGCAGCACACCGCGCGTGTCGGGAGCGTGAAATAGAAAACTTTCAAAGTTGAGTTCGCGCACGCCGCGGATTCGCGGGCGCGGCTTGA
>DATEGM010000469.1:0-2625 GCA_035280085.1 Terriglobales bacterium | reverse complement strand
GAGCACCTCGTCGTGGTTGTAAAGCCCGCAGAGGGCAATGATCACGTCTTTGCCGGTCGCGTCGGCGGGCAACCGGCCCTCCAGCACCACTTGCACGCTGCGCGGAATTTGCCACCAAAACTCGCCTGTCGCCCACACCGCGGCCGCGTCAGTGCGCACCACCGGCGTGCCCACGGCGGCCAGCGCGCCGTACATATTGGAATGGGAGTCGCTGGCCACCACGAATGATCCCGGCACGACATATCCCTTCTCCACCATGATCTGGTGGCCGATGCCGGAGCCGGCGGGGTAGAAATCCACTCCGTGTTGCCGGGCGAATGCCTCGATAGCGCGATATTTTTTCTGGTTCTCTTCGCTCTGGTTCTGGATGTCGTGGTCGAGAGCGAACACGAGTTGGCCCGGATCGTGAATCTTCCTGGCGCCGATGCCCTGGAATTTCTTCATGACCGCGGAAGTGTTGTCGTGGGTCATGATGTGGTGCGGGCGGATGGAAACGAAGTCGCCGGCGCGCAGCGGGCGCTTGGGCCCCTCGGCCAGATGCGCTTGCGCGATCTTTTCAACTATCGTTTGCGACATACAGCAGTTCTCGGTTCTCGCACTTGTGCCGTGCCTACGGCACTCGGGTGCAAGCTTTGGGCCCTGTACCCAGGACTTCCGTCCTGGGCTTTACTATGCCGCCCCTTCCCGGGCTGGCGGATTACCAGACCGTCGGAACGGCTGGCGGATCCGCAGAACGTCAAGGCACCTCTCAAAAGGTCCTTCGACTCGGACGGGCATCTGTATGGCCCGTCCTCGCTCAGGATGACATAGTGCTAAAAGCTTCTGCAGTGACAAGGAGCACATTAGCGGGGATGCCTCTTGGGTCTGATCTTCGATGCCGCCACCCGTGGCCGCACGTCCGCTTTCAGCAGCCGCATCAGCTCGCTTACCGAGCGCAGTTTTTCCAGCTTCCAAACCGCATCTTTCACCTTCTGCTGCGCCGCTTTGGACAGCACGCCTTCGGCTAAGGCGGCAAACTTTTCTTCGATCTCGCGGTCGGAAAGCGGGTTGCGTGGGTCGCCTTTGGGAAAATCGAGCTGCTTGCTGAACTCGCTGCCGCCCCTGGTGCGAATGCTTACAATCACGCGCTGCAGAGCAGGAAACACTTTCTCAATCTCCGGGTCGGCCACCACTTCTACTTTGCGCAACTGCGCGCGAATCGCCGGATCCATGATCTTCTCTGGCGTGAACTGCAGGGGTGTGACCTGGCGCTCCACCAGCGCCGCCGCAATCACGTAGGGCAGCGAGTGGTCGGCGGTTTCCTTGCTGCGTGGATCATACTTGCTGGGGTCGGAAAGAATATCGGCCGCGCGGGCCAGTGAGCGAATGCAAATTTTCTCCACCTGCTCCGGTTTAAGGTCGTGCTCGCGCACCAGGTCGAGCACGGCGGAAATGGGCGTGTGCGTCAGCGCTTCCGTGGGGAAGGCCTTCATGCCGCATTGCGTGATGCGCCAGGAATCGCCCAGGCCCTCGGTAAGCACACCCAGCTTCCACTCCGGGCCGAAGCAATGCGCCAATCCCTCCTTGCCGTCCACGACGTGCTCGGGGCCGGTGTAACCCTTTTCCGCCAGCAGCGCCGCCAAAACGCCGCTTTGTGTGGCCATGGGGTCCACCGTGTTCTTCATCATGGTCAGCTTGCCGGCGGTAACCGCGCCCAGGGTGGCGTGGCGGCTGGCGGAAATCCCGATAGCGTGCTGAATCTGCTCCCAGCCGAGGTGGAGGGCGCGTCCCGCCACGATGGGTGAAACGAAGGCGGTCAGCGTGGCGTGATGCCAGCCGCGCTCGCGAATGCCGGGCACGGCAGCTTCGCAGAAGCGGCACTCGAATTCATGCCCCAGCACCAGGCCCACTATTAGCTCCCGGCCATCACTCCGGGCCCGCTCGCAGCAGGCCAGCGCAGCGGGGAAAATGTCGGAAGGATGCGACGGGTCCTGCTTCCAGTAGATGTCGTTGTAGTCCATGCAGCGGATCATCAGCGCGTTGGCAAGCGAAGCGGAAACCACATCCACCTTCTTGCCCGTGCCGATGACTGTGGCAGAGCCTGCACCCGCGGTTTCCTCCAGCACCTGCAGCGCGATCTTGACGTCGTGCTGCTGGTAGCCGCCCAAGGCGCAGCCCAGCGAGTCAAGCAGAAAGCGCTTGGCCTGATAGACGGCGTCCTTGGAAAGCTGGGTGAACTTCAGTTCCGCGGCCCAGCGCGCCATTTCGGCGGTGACCGTTGTCTTGGTGGCGGTTTGAGCAGTAGCCATAAGAACGGTTGTCAATTGTCAGTTCTCAGTTCTTTTAACTTCTCACTTCATGCTGTCATCCCGAGCGAGCGCAAACCGAGCTAGCGAGGCGAGCGCGACCCGAGGGACCTTGCGTCTGATGGTACTGACCACGGGCCAAATGCTAAGTGCTAAGTGCTAACTGCTAACTGCTAACTGCTAACTGCTAACTGCTAACTGCTAACTGCTAACTGCTATTTCTTTAAGTTTTTAAACGGCAAATACGCCATGAAATCGGCGTGATGCACGATGTAGGCCTCCGTGGTGCGCTTTACCAGGTCGCCTTCGGCGGCATGAGCGGCAATGATGTGGCACACGT
>DATEGM010000468.1:0-10389 GCA_035280085.1 Terriglobales bacterium | reverse complement strand
AATAATTTTGTGAAAGCGGCCAGCACGGGCGGCAACATTGACGAATACGTAGCCCGCGGCGACCAGAAGATCACCAACAAGCAGCATATCTTTGGCCGGTTCAGCTACTGGCACTTGCTAAGCCTGGCGCAGGACCCGTTTGGCACCGGGCTTTGCAAAGACCGTTGCAGCGAGGATACGCACAGCAAGGGCATCGCTGTAGGTTACGATTACGCAGTCACGCAGAATACTGTAATTGACTTCAATATCAGCGCCAGCCGGTTCCATTATCTCCGCCTGCCCATCAATGCCGGATTCGACATGTCGAAAGAAGGCTGGCCGGTTGCCTACAACAATGCGGTGCCCAGTACCGAGCGCACGCCACTGACTCCCTGCTTTGGCGTGAGCGACACCAACATCACCTGCAGCCAGGGGCAGAGTGCGATTGACGATCACAACACGCAGTGGAATTTTTCGCCCCAGATCACGATGATTCGCGGGCGCCACACCTTCATTTGGGGCGGCCAACTGGAAATGGGATACGACAATTACCTGCAGACCAATACCGGCGGCGGGCTCATTTCCTTTAATGGTTCGTGGACCCAGGACCTGGCGGAAGGCAAGGGCAACCCTGGCACCGGGATTGACTTTGCCGACTTCCTGCTGGGCTATGGCCTGGGGCAGGGGGCACAGTTCGGTAACCAGACGACCGGTTCTGCGGTCATTTCGGGTCCGGTCGCCGGCAAGCAGACCTACCGTGGTGTGTATTTCGGCGACAACTGGAAGGCCACCAGCAAATTGACCTTGAACCTGGGACTTCGTTATGAACTGCAGGGCCCCTGGTCCGAGCGCTTCGACCGGATGACTTATTTCAATCCGGGCGTGGCGAGTGCTTCTGTAACCGGCTGCAGCGGTCCGGGCACTCCGTGTCCAGGAGACCTTTTCCTGGTCAAGACCGGAACGAACGATACGAGGAATAACCTTCCGCTCAGCAAGAAGGAGTTCTCACCTCGCTTGGGATTTGCTTATGGATTGAACTCCAGGACGGTGATCCGCGGAGGATACGGGATTTTCTACATCCCCAACTACGTGTCGTTCGGGACCAACCCATACATTGATCCGGTCAGCAGCGCGACCAATAATTTCTTCGCCAGCAATAATGGCGGGCTGACGCCGGCAAGCACGCTGAATGCCAGCAACTGCACCTTGACGGGTCCAGGGGTGCTTACTTGCGCCTCTCCCGGTCCTTTCGGTCCAACATTGACCACGCCCGCCGGGCGCAACCCGCAACCGAACGTTTCCCAGTACGGAGTTAACCAGGGAACGCTTTCGGCAACGGGCTACACTGTGCAGAGCTACGGATATGTGCAGCAGTGGAATTTCGACATCCAGCACGAACTGGCCCACGGATTCTTTGCCGATGTGGCATATGCGGGATCGAAGGGTACCCACCTGCCGCAGTTCAATACCAACGTTAATCAGATTCCGGACAACTTCATCGCGCAGGCAGCAGCGCAGGCTGCGGCGGGCTTGCCCGTCACGATTAACCAACCGGTCGCCGTTTATCCTTTCAACGAGCCGCTGCCTGGCCATTTGTCGCCCGGCAATCTGGTCCAGGGCCAGCTCGACCGGCCTTTCCCCCAGTTCGCCGGCCTGAACCTCAACGGATTTGGTTGCTGTGACAGCACCTACCACTCGCTGCAAGCCACCGTTACCAAACGGTTCGGCGGTGGAGGAACGATGCTGGTGGCGTACACCAATGCCAAGCTGCTTTCTGATACGGACACCCTGACCTCCTGGCTGGAGGGCAATAACGGTGGAACAGGGGCCGTTCAGGATTGGCACAATCTGCGGGGAGAGCGCTCGCTGTCTTCGCAGGACGTCTCGCAACGGCTGGTCGTCAGCTACGTGCTTGATCTTCCCTTTGGCCGCGGTAAGAAGTTCCTCTCCGATGTGAGCGGAGCGAAAGCCAAGGTGGTAGGCGGCTGGGGGCTGGACGGCGTTACCACTTTCCAGCGTGGTTTCCCACTGAAGATCAGCTACGGCGCCAGCACTCCGCTTTCGTCGGCGGGGCTGGGTATTGGCACCCTGCGACCCGATGTGGTCGGAGGATGCGGCAAGGGGATGTCCGGCAGCCCGGTAGACCGGCTGGGCGAATGGTTCAACACTTCCTGTTTCGCGCCGCCTCCGGACTGGGGCTTCGGAACCGAGTCCCGAGTTGACCCGACCTTGCGCATGCAGGGCATTAACAACTGGGATGTGGCCGTTTTCAAGAAGACAACCTTCGGTCCGGATGAAAGGCTTAACCTTGAATTCCGCACCGAATTCTTCAACCTGTTTAATCATCCGCAATTCGGGGCGCCTAACACCACCTGCTGCACGGCGAACAACCCCAACTTCGGCGTGGTGACCAGCACCCTAGGTAATCCACGACTTATTCAGTTCGCGTTGAAGTTTGCGTTCTGAGACTTGAAAGTGATGTGGGCTCTAGGACCAGGCGAAGGCCTGGTCCTTTTTTTATGATCGCTAACTGGGAGTCAGGGGTCGGCTACTTTGCGCTTGGAAACGCGGCGCGCAGCCGGTCTTTCAGGGCAGTTGGAGAATAGTTGAACTCGGTCGTGAATCGCTCCGCATCCATCACTCGGGCAAAGCCAGAAACTGCGGCATCGGCGCAGTTCACACCCAGGTTGCCATTCAGCGATTCCACCTCTTTTTTCAAATCCCGTACTGTCCAAATCTCGCAGGCGGCGTTATAGACGGAAAACGACGGGCGATTGGCATGCACAAGGGTCGCAAACTGCTGGGCCAAGTCCTCAGCGTGAACAAGGGAAATGGTTTCACGTTCCTGAAAAGGTATGGATATTGCCCGCGGATTACTCGTGTCAGCAAGGCTGAAAATTTCACTCCGCCACGGGGAGGCGGTATCCATGGAGCCGGGGCCGACCACGATAGGAACTCGCAAGGCAATGAATTCAATCCCGTAAGCGCGCCGGTAGGCCTCTCCCAGCATCTCGACGTATTTCTTGCCATTACCATAGACGTCTTCCGGCGCCGTTACATCTTCCTCGCGAGCTTTGTCCTCGGCGCCCCTCGTGCCGTAGACGCTGGCTGAACTGGCGTAAACCACGCGTTGCACTTTGAAAGCTCGGGCCGCCTCCAGAATGTTCAAACTGCCGATGATGTTTACCTGGGTAGCAGAAAGTGGGTCCCGCTCCGACGCGGTCCGTAACAGGGACGCCAGATGAATAATGCCCGCGATTTTGTGTGAGCCGACGATTTCATTGATCCTGTCGGCGTCCCTGATGTCGCAGTCATAGCACTGCCCCGGCCGGTCGGCGCCTGCAGATCTGCGATCAACTGAAACAACCCTGGTTCCCAAGTTGGTGAGGGCCTTCCGAACATGTTGTCCGATGAATCCTTCCCCGCCGGTGACCAGGATGGGATCGCCTTTGTGTGTGGGAAAACTCATGGCAGTAATGGCCGTGGCTGTGGATCTGGATGGTCCTCAGAGCCGTACAGAGGGTGCGTTACATCATCGCACGACCGTTGCTTTTCGCTACAGGAACGCTCACCGCAGGTGCGTGACGGGATTCCTGTGGGAAGGAAAAATGTCTCGCCTTAAGCTTGGCTTAAGGTTTGTGCGATATGGTTGCGCGCTGTCCGACAGTCGGGCCGGTTTTCACGGCGCCGGCGTGACCTGGGTTTTTTGCCAAAAGGAAATTATCTCGTCAGACGATTATTTTGTTGCATCGTTAGTCACATCGGCAGTAGCATCCGCCAGCAATCATGGGCAGGCGATGGTTTTTGGTGTCGTACTTTCGTGACCTCCTTTGTGCTTGGTTCCGTGCGCCCTTTCATACCGTTCTTTTTTTGGCATTGGACACATTCGCTGTTTGTTCATTCTTGTGCGCGGAGCAGCAGGACGCGGATGGCGGCTCAACTGTATTCCGCCGTCTCATCACTTTGCTTGGCTTAAGGGGCAATAAGAGCACCGAAAAAGGGGAGGAATCTGCCATGCACGTTATGAAGATTCGCTGGGGCTTGTTGGTGCTGGTACTGGGGTTAGTGGCCGCGCTTCCAATGCGGGCACAAGTGGCGGGGGCAACGTTGTCGGGAACAGTGACGGACACGTCTGGCGCCGTCATTGTCAACGCTCAGGTTTCGGTCAAAAACCTGGCGACGGGGGTGACACAATCCACCACCACGAATACCGACGGCTTCTACAGCGTTCCTAACCTGCTGCCCGGCAACTATCAGGTCACGTTTGTAGCCAAGGGTTTCGCCACTAAGGCTGCCGCAGCCACCTTGACTGTCGGCCTTAAGCAACTATTGAACACCTCCCTGGCGGTCGGTGAGACGCAGCAGCGTGTGGACGTTACCGAGCAGGCTCCCAGCGTTGACCTGGCCACATCTACCATCAGCGGCGACGTGGTGGGCAACGAAGTTCGCGAACTCCCCCTGAATGGTCGCGACTGGGGTTCGCTGGCTACCCTGCAGCCGGGCGTGGCCACGGTGCGCACGCAGGAAGCCGTTACCCAGGTTGGCTCCCATGCCCGCGGCCTGGGCATGCAGATGACCATTGACGGCAGCCGTCCCACGCAGAACACCTACCGGTTGAACGGCATCATCATTAACGATTACTCCAACGCCGGGCCTGGCAGCGTGCTGGGGCAGAACCTGGGCGTGGACGCCATCCAGGAATTCTCGGTCCTCACCAGCAACTACTCGGCTGAGTACGGCTTCACCTCCGGCGGCGTGATCAACGCCATCACTCGCTCCGGCACCAGCCAGTTCCATGGAAGCGCTTATGAGTTCATCCGCAACAGCGCCATGGATGCGGCCAACTTCTTCGAAAACCACAACGCTCTGCCTAAGGCTCCGTTCCGCCGCAATCAGTTCGGCGCCTCCGCCGGCGGGGCCATCTGGAAGGACAAGATATTCGTTTTCGGTGATTACGAAGGCCTGCGCCAGAGCAAGGGCATCACCCACGTGGCCCACACGCCTTCGGCGGCGGCTCGCACCGGTATTCTCCACGACGACAACGGGAATCTCCTTCCCCCCGTAGCCGTTGACCCCACCATCGCCAAATTTTTCACTTTTTACCCGCTGCCTAACGCCGGCCTGATCGGCTCAGGCGACACGGGCAACTATGCCTTCTCTGGCGCCCAGATCGTACCGGAGAACTACATCACCACTCGGGCGGACGTGAAGCTCTCCGATAAGGACAGCCTGAACTCCAGCTACTACTACGACCGTTCCAGCTTTACCCAGCCTGACGGCATGAACCAGGTGCTGGATCAATTTGCGGTGGGGCGCCAGGGTGGCTCCCTGGAAGACACCCACATCTTCAGCCCGGAAATGGGCAACACCATTCGTTTGGGCTATAACCGCAGCTACGGCGACGGCCAGCTGACCCCCAGCGCCATTAATCCAGCGGCGGCCGACCACTCTTTCGGCATTCTGCCCAGCCTCTATGCGCCCCGCATCAGCGTGACCGGGTTGACTCCGTTCCGCGGCGGCTTGCGCGGACAATCGGTGCAGAATTACCTGATGCAGAGCTTCCAGGTGTATGACGATGCGGTGCGCACCATGGGCACCCACAACGTCAAGTTTGGCGGTATGCTCGTCCGCCTGCATGAGGACCTGTTCGCCCCCTTTATCGAAGATGGCACCGTTACCTTCAAGACGATGTCTGATTTTCTGCAGAATCTTCCCTTTAGGTTCAGCGGTCCTCCAGATGTGTCCGCTATCTCTACTCACTACAACCGGGATTGGATCCTGGGCGCCTATTTGCAGGATGACTGGCATGCGCGCTCCAATCTCACCCTGAACCTGGGCGTGCGTTACGAAATGTCCACCATTCCCACGGAGAAGAACGGCAAGATAGCTAACTTGCAGACCATTGAAACCAATCCGACGACGGGGCCGTTCTACAACACATATTTCCAGCGCAACCCGACGCTCAAGAACTTTGAGCCGCGCATTGGTTTTGCCTGGGATCCATTCCATAATCAGAAGACTGCGGTGCGCGGCGGTTTCGGCTTATTCGATGCCCTGCCGCTGCCTTACGAGCTGGTCATCAACAACGCCCAGACCTCGCCTTTCCACGTGACCGCTACCGCCACCAACCCACCGCAGGGCTCGTTCCCTCACGGCATTGCCGGGTTGCTCACCAACCCGCCGGCACCGAGCCAGGTGTGGAACTACGTTCAGCCTGACCTCAAGCGCAACTACATTTACCAGTGGAATTTGAACGTCCAGAGGCAGTTGCCGGGCAACACGGCTCTGACCGTCGCCTACGCCGGCTCACGCGGCGTCCACAACCCGTTCCAGGAAGACGACATCAACACCGTCTTTCCCTATCAGGTGGGCAATCGCTGGGTGTTCCCCAACCCGATCTGCTCCGGCCCTACACCCAACGCGACTTGCCTCACCCAGGGCGGGCCCGGCCTGGTTCCCGGCCACCCCATCAACACAAACGTCAACGCCATCCAGACCACGCTCTGGACCAGCCTGTCCTACTACAACTCCATGCAGGTGCGCCTCACCAAGGACATGAGCCATGGCCTGCAAGCCATGACATCCTTCACCTGGAGCAAGACCATGGACACCTCGTCGGGCAGCTTCGCCGGCGACAATTTCGCGGCTGACCTCAGCCCGACCACCCCGTGGTGGGATCTGAAACTGGTTCGCGGGCTCTCGGACTTCAACGTTGGCCGCAACTTGGTCGTGAACCTGCTCTACCAGGTTCCCACGCCCCACATGCTCGCCGGGCCGGCGGGCTGGGCTTTGCGTGGCTGGCAACTGGGCACCATCTTTGAAGCCAGCGACGGTGTTCCCATCTGGCCGCTGGACGGCGTGGAAGGCGATCCCATGGGCCAACTGAACTCTGAGCCCATTGCCATTCCTGACCGAATCTATGGGGGCCCCTGCAGCACGGCTGTCAACGTGGGCAATCCCGATCAGTACATCAATCCCAACTGCCTCACCGTGGCCCAGGCGCCCAGCCAGAGCTTCTACAACACCTATTGCGACAAATCGCACGCTTTCCCGCGCTGCGACAACCTGGTGGGCACCGAGGCGCGCAACTCCATCATCGGTCCGGGGCTGGTCAATCTGGACTTCTCCATGGTCAAGAACAACCACATTCGTGAAAACCTGAATGTGCAGTTCCGCGCCGAGTTCTTCAACGTCATCAACCACGCGAATTTCGCGCCGCCAGTGGATAACCTCGAAGCTTTCGACGCCACCGGGGCCCCCGTTCCCGGCTTCGGCCAGATTGACTCCACGCAAACGCCAGGACGTGAAATTCAGTTCGCCATCAAGGTTATGTGGTAGGTCGCCTTCAGTCACGGGAACCAGGTCTTCACGGCCTGGTTCCCCGGTTGTAAGCCGGCGGCACTAGCCGAGGGCGGGGAGGAAATACTGCAGCGATGAAAACATGGGCCCTGGGGAAGGCTGTTCTGGGCTTTCTATGTCTTGCCCCCCTGGCGTATTCAACCACCCATCCCACGGCGGCCGGCCGCAAGCAGTCAGCCGGCTCGTTTTCGTCGCTGCAAGCAAGGGCCCATTCTGCTCTATCCACGATTAACGGCGCGTTGAAGCTGCCGGGCCTGCAGCATCCGGTTACGGTGCTGCGCGACCGCTGGGGCGTGCCCCACATCTACGCCCAGAATGAGCACGACCTGTTTTTCGCCCAGGGCTTCGTGACCGCGCAGGATCGCCTCTTCCAGATGGAACTGTGGAGGCGGGTGGGCCAGGGGCGGCTCGCCGAGGTGCTCGGCCCCAGCTATCTGCAACGCGATATTAATGCCCGCCTGCTGGCCTACCGCGGCTCTATGGCCGACGAATACGCCAGCTATGCTCCCGACACTAAGCAAATCCTGGAAGCGTTTACTGAAGGCATTAACGCCGAAATTGCGCGCCGCCTGGCACCCGGCGGACCCGGCCTGCCACTGGAGTTTCAGCTCGCGGGGTTCAAGCCTGAGCCCTGGAAGCCGGAAGACTGCCTCACCCGCATGGCCGGCTTTCCCATGACTCGCAACTCGGTGGCGGAGTTGCTCCACGCCAAGCTGGTAACGCTGATCGGCGCAAAGAAAGCCTCAGAACTGCTCGGCCTGGACCCGCCGGTTGTGCTTGATCCCGCTCCGGGCGAAGACCTTTCCCAGTTGTCTCCGGAAATGTTGCGCAATCTGCAGGGCAGCGACAGCTCCATGGCCCTGGTGCCTGATCTGGCCGCCGATTCCCGCCTGCTCGACGTGCCCGCCAGCGACAACTGGGCCAGCAACAACTGGGTGGTCTCCGGGAAGCTTACCGCCTCCGGTCGCCCGCTATTGTGCAATGATCCTCACCGCACGGTGGATAAAATCCCTTCTCTACGCTACGTTGTGCACCTGGTTGCTCCGGGCTGGGACGTGATTGGCGCTACCGAGCCTGGCTCGCCGGGCATTGAAGACGGCCACAACCAGCACATTGCCTGGGGCTGGACCATCTTCGGCATGGACCAGCAGGACCTCTACCTGGAGAAGCTCGATCCCAGCAATCCCCTGCATTACCAGACCGAGAATGGCTGGCAAACGATGCACGTGGAGAAGGCCACCTTCCATGTGAAAGGCCAGCCCGACGTCACTGTCGATTTGAAATTCACCCGCCACGGGCCGGTGCTCTGGGAAGACGTCCCGACGCATCGCGCACTGGCTCTGCGCTGGATCGGCACGGAGCCCGGCACCGCCGGCTATCTCGCCTGCCTCAGCCTGGACCGCGCGCAGAATTGGCACGAGTTTGAAGCTGCGGTGGAGCGCTGGAGGCTGCCCACCCACAACATCGTTTATGCCGATGTGCAGGGCAATATCGGCGAGCACTCGGTGGGACTGGAGCCCATTCGTAAGAATTTCACCGGCACCATGCCCATGCCCGGCGGCGGCGGCTACGAGTGGGCCGGATGGGTTCCTGTGCGGGATCTGCCCCACCAGTTCAATCCGCAGCGCGGCTTCGCGGTTACGGCTAACCAGCGGATGATTCCGGAAAATTTCCCTTACAAGGTCGGCTTCGAATGGGCGGAACCGTTTCGCGCCAACCGCATCGCCGAGGTGTTGAGCGCCGATGCCGCCGCCGGCCACAAGATCACACCCGATGACATGGAGCGCCTGCAGGCGGATGTAACCTCGCTGCCCGCGCGCCAGCTGTTACGGCTTCTGCCGGGGGCGGTTCCCGATGGCAAAGATTCCGCCGCCCAGCCGCTGCTTCACTGGAACGCCGTGGTGGACCGCAACTCCGGCGCCGCCGCTCTGTACGAGCTCTGGCAGGGCGAACTTGAAGAGCGCATGCTCCACCGGCTGGCGCCGGAAAATGCCTGGCAGGCGCTGCACGGGCACGTCCCGCTCACCGTCATTCTTTCCCATCTGGAAAATCCAGATGTGGCAACCTTCGGGGCCAATCCGGTCGCCGCGCGCAACGAGCTCTTGCGCGACACCCTCCATGTCGCCGCCGAACACCTGAAAGCGCTGCAAGGTCCGGACCCGTCCAGTTGGTCCTGGGGCCGCCTGCACACCGTTACCTTTCATCATGTGCTGGAACTGCTGCCCGGCGGAAAATCGCTGTTTGACGCGGGGCCGGTGCCTCGGCCGGGCGATTCTTTCACCGTGAACGCCGCTTATTACAACGGGCAGAACTTTGAGCAGCTCAGCGGCCCCAGCTACCGCGAAATTATTGACGTCGGCAACTGGGACGGCTCGCTTGTGGTCAACGTGCCCGGCGAGAGCGGCCAGCCCGGCAGTTCGCACTATTCCGACCTGCTGCCTTTGTGGGACCAGGCCCGGTATTTCCCCATGCTTTATTCGCGTGGGGCCGTGGAAAGGCAGACGAAGGATCGGCTGACCCTCGAGCCCGCGAATCCGTAAGAATTTTTTAGGAGGCGTGAATGAGACGTCTTGCACTGCTGCTGTCGCTTGTTCTGGTTGTCCCGCTCTGCGTACTTGCCCAGGAGGCATCAATTCCTGAAATTGCCTATGATTCCGTGCCCAACCTGCTGAAGCTCCCGCCCGATCTTTACCTGGGCGAAGCCGCCGGGGTAGCCGTCAACTCGAAGGGCGACATCTTCGTGTTCACCCGCAGCGGCCATACCCGCCTGTTCGAATTTGACCCTAGCGGCAAATTCATGCGCGAGATCGGCCAGGACCTGTACGGCTTCTCCTTCGCCCACGTGGTGCGCGTGGATAAGAATGACAACATCTGGTGCGTGGATGAAGGCGCCAACATGGTTATCGAATTCAACCCCGAGGGCCGCGTGATCACGCTCTATGGCCGCAAGCCGGAAGCGGTAGAAGGCGGCGGCCCGCGTCCGCCCGGCTCTCCGCCGCCTCCGCCCCCGCCGCCCGATTTCGCTACTTTCCAGGAGCGCCTCTTTAACCG
>DATEGM010000467.1:0-5633 GCA_035280085.1 Terriglobales bacterium | reverse complement strand
CCAGACCACTCAGTTCGACATGGTGCGGGCCTTCGTGTTCCTGGCCGGCTTGCCGGTGTTGCCCTTCCGCCCCAACGACAAAATTGACATCGTGAATGTGGACTTTGTGGCCGATTCCATCGTCACCCTGCATCAAAAGCCGCAGCCCGATTACGACACTTACCATCTGTCTTCCGGGGTCGGCTCGCAAACCTTCCGCGAACTCACTGGTGCGCTGGCTCGGGCTCAGCACAGGCGCTCGCCCATGTACGTGCCCAGCCTGGAGCGGCCATTTACCGCAATGGTGGAGCGGCTTTCGAAGCGGCGCAGCAGCCTGGGTTACGGCGCCTCGCTGATGAAGGTGTTTCTGCCCTACCTGGTTTGGAACACGGTGTTCGACAACACCCGCGTGGTGCGGGAAATGGGCCGGCAGCCCGCGCCCTTCTCCCAGTACAGCTACCCGCTGCTGAAATTCAGCCGTGACAACCACTTCAGCTACCGTTACCAGGACTGGCCGGCCCCGGCGGGAGGCACAGCGGCATGACCGATTTGATGCTACAGGCCTGGGTAAGCGCCTCGATTGAGTTCACCAAGCTCAAGTGGATGCTGGGCGACGGTCGTCCCTGGCAGCCGGGCGAAAAACTCAAGCTGCTGTTCGCCGGCTACAACGGCACGCGCAATACCGGCTCCGACGTGCGGGTGGAGGAAATGATGCGCCAGGTGCGGCGCATCCTGGGCGCCGAGAACCTCAGCCTGAGCGTGATGACGCAGAATTTCGATTTCTCGCGCGGCTACTTCGGCGACGCTCGCCAAACCCATCTGCCGGATGTTTTTCCCGCCTATCTGCACCGCGAAGTTCCGCAGCACCACGGTGTGGTGGCCTGCGAAGGCTCCATGTTCAAGAGCAAGTTCGCCAACGCGCTGACCACCATGATGATTGGCTCGCTGGCGCTGGCCTCGGCGCAGAACAAACTGTCGGTCGGTTACGGGGCGGAGGCCGGGCACATGGATCCTCTGGTGGCGAGAATGTGCGCCCGCTATTGCCGCGACTCGCTGATCATTACCCGCAATGAGGAATCGCGCGGCATCCTGCGCAGCCTGGGCGTGCCGACAGAGCTGGGCACCGACACGGCCTGGACCTTCGAGCCGCATCCGGTGGAGTACGGCAGGCAGCAGTTGCGTAAAAAAGGCTGGGACGGCAGCACTCCCGTGCTGGTCGTCTGCCCCATCAATCCTTTCTGGTGGCCGGTGAAGGCCTCGTTTGCCAAGTATGCGCTGCGCGCCACCACCGGCGCCTACAAGGACAGCCACTATCGCACCGTGTACTTCCACAAGTCAGGAGCTGAAGTGGAGGCGGCCTACCAGCGCTATCTGACCGCCATCGCTAACGCGGTGGATGCGTTTCGCAAAGTGCGGCGGGTTTTCGTGGTGCTGGCGGCAACCGAGCGGCTGGACACACGCGCGTGCGAATGGATATCGCAGCGCCTGGGTGGCCTGCCCATCTGCAGTTCCGACGACTACGACATGTACGAACTGGTGAGCATTCTGCACGCCTGCAGCATCATGGTTTCCTCGCGCTATCACGGAATCGTAACTTCCATGCCGGGGCTGGTGGCTTCCGCCGGCATCACCATGGATGAGCGCATCCGTAACCTGATGCGTGAGCGCGGACACGGCGACCTGTTGTTGGAAGTGGACGACCCGCAGCTGGAAGGCAAGCTGATGGTGGTGTTGGACCGGCTGTGGAAAGAGCGGGAGCGGATCGCCGAAGGCATCGGACGCACGGTGGTGAGGAATCTGCAGGTAATGGCGCGCATGGGTGTTTACTTTGAGGAATGCGTGCAGAGGCGCTATCCCGACTTTCCCGTGCGCGGCGGCGTGCGCAGCTGGGAGGAGTATTTGCCCCCGTTTAGCCCTGGCTTGGAGGGGCTGGCAGACGCATACGAGGCGGTGAGCGCGTAGCAAGAGCCGCAGATTTTGGATGCAAGCAGAAGCTGTTGTTTTTTGGATGGAGCAGGCTTTTAGGCCTGCATTTCCAAGCTGTCTGCAAGTGGGCTTTAGCCCCCTGAGGTGGAATTCATTACTGGTGGGGGGGAAATACCTCAGCGGCTGAAGCCGGTTTATTTAACCTGCTTCTTCAGCGGCTGAAGCCGGTTTATTTAACCTGCTTCTAATGCAGGGCTGAAGCCCTGCGCCACCCAAAGTCATAGAACCAGGATTGTTGCTTTTGGGTGGAGCAGGCCTAGGCCTGCATAGCAGGTCTGGGTGAAAGCGGGATTTAGCCCCTGAGGTCTCATTTGGTGCTCACAAAACTGCAGGCACAACCGTGGAAGCCCCGGACTTTAGTCCGGGGATCAGCAGCTCCTATATCTGGGCTTTAGCCCCTGTGGGTCGCCTTCTGAATAAAACGGAATGAATTTTTTAGACAATATCTTCGAGCAGCTGAATAAAGCTCAGACCCCGCTCCTGCAGGAGCTCTCAGGCGGCGAGTCCGTCTCCCCCAGTGGCGCGGAATTGGCTGCGCTCATTAAGACCGCGCGTACATTCCTGCGGGCGCAAGGCCTGAAGAAGGGCGACCGCTGTGCTCTGCTCGCGCCCAACAGCATTCGCTGGGTGGCCATGGACCTGGCCATCCTGGCCGAAGGCCTGATCGCGGTTCCCCTTTACGCGCGCCAGGCGCCGGGCGAACTGGTCACCATGATGGAAGACTGCTCGCCGTCCTTTTTGTGTTGCGGCGACGCCGGGCTGCGCGAGTCCATCGCCCAGCACTGGCCAGGCGCGCCGCGCATGGCGCTGTTCGATGACATCTTTGCCACGAATGCGCCGGGCGATCTGGCCTCGCCGGTTGCGCTTGCCCCCAACGATCTCATCTCCATCGTCTATACCTCCGGCACTTCCGGAGAACCCAAGGGCGCAGTTTTGGGCGCGGGCGGCGTGGACTTCATCCTGAGCTCCACTTCGCAACGGCTTGATGTGCTCATGGCCGGACACCAGGGCCAGGAGCGCGTGTTCCACTATCCGCCGTTCTGCTTTGCCGCCTCGTGGATCATGCTGCTCACCTGCTTGCACCGCGGCAATGTGTTGATGATGGCCATGGACCTGGCTAAGCTGGCGGCCGACATGCGCGCCGCCGCCCCACATTATTTCCTGAATGTGCCCGTGCTGCTGGAGCGCATGCGCGCGGGAATTGACGAGCAGCTGCGCAAAACCGGCGGCCTGGCGAACCTGATTTACACGCGGGCCCGCGAAGCCTGGTTCGCCCGCGATCGCGGCGAGCGCGCCGCACTGGGCGCCTTGTGGCTGGCGCTGGCAAACGGGATGATTTTCCCTACCATCCGGAAAAAGATGATTGGTTCCAACCTGAAGGCGCTTATTTGCGGCTCGGCGCCCCTGGCCCGCGAAACTCAGCTCTTCTTCATGATGCTGGGCATTCCCGTGTTGCAGGTTTATGGGCTGACGGAAACCACCGCGATATGTACCATGGATGACCCGCGTGATGTGGAACCGGGGCGCGTGGGTCCGGCCATTGCCGGCCTTGAGATGAAGCTGGGCGAGAACGACGAAATCCTGGTGCGCGGGCCCAACCTGTTTCGCGGCTACTGGAACCGCCCGCAGGCCACGGCGGACGCCATGCGCGACGGCTGGTTTCATACCGGCGACCAGGGCGAGGTGAATGAGCGCGGCAAGTGGCGAATTTCAGGACGCATCAAGAACCTGATCGTGCTCAGCTCCGGGCATAATGTAGCGCCGGAACCGGTTGAGGACGAGTTGCTGCGCCTGCTGCCCGACGCGCAGCAGGTGGTGCTGGTGGGGCATGGCAGGCCGTTTGTCGCGGCCATCGTGACCGGCTCACCCACGGCTGAGCAGGTGCAGTTCGCCATGGAAGAGGTGAATCGCGACCTGCCGCATTACAAGCGGGTGCGCGCCTTCCACATACGGCCGGAGCCGTTCAAAGTGGAAGACGGGATGATGACCATCAACGGCAAGCTGAAGCGCGACGTTATTGCAGCGCGGCTGCGCGAGCAGATTGAAGCGTTGTATGCCCGGCAGGAAGTGCGCGCGGGGTGAAGGATTTTTTAACCTTCAAATGTGATACAGAGAATGTTGTTTTTGGGTGGAGCAGGCCTTCAGGCCTGCATAGCAGGTTTGTGTAACAGTGGGCTTTAGCCCCTGAGGTGGAATTGAATTCCCGGTAGGAAGAAATACCTCGGCGGCTGAAGCCGGTTTACTTCTAATGCAGGGCTGAAAGCCCTGCTCCACCCAAAGTCATGAAGCCGAGGTTGATTTGCTTGGAGCGGGCTCTTAAGCGTGCTGTAAGCCAAAACGTAGCTTGTGCGATCGTGGAAGCGGACGGCTTTAGCCGTCCGATCAGGACCCACATAGTTCCGGGGCTTTAGCCCCTGAGGTCAAAACATCGCAGACACATTCCAAGGCGAAGGGCTTTCCTGGGAGCTGAAAGACGGGGTCATCGAGTTGGCGCTGCACCGCGAGCCCGCCAACGAGATCGGCACGCTCCTGCTCAACGAGTTGGAAATGTTCATGGGCGCGCTCAAGTGCCTGGAAGACCAGGCCTGTGCCATCATCATTTACAGCCGGCTTGCTTCCGGATTCAGCGCGGGCGCGGATTTGCGCGAGCTTTACGAACAGTCTCAAAAGCTCAGGGTTGCCGATCGGGTGCGCGAGGTGCGCCTGTTCCTGCAGCGCATTCACCGCGTGCTCAACTGCATTGATGGCTCGCCGCTTACCACCATCGCCGCCGTGCACGGCGTCACCTTTGGCGGCGGCTTTGAGCTGGCCCTTGCCTGCGACCTTATCATCGCCGACAAAATGGCGCGCTTCTGCTTCCCCGAACTGCGCCTGGGCCTCATTCCCGGTTTTGGCGGAATTCCGCGCCTGAAGCGCGACCTGGGCAACGCCGTAATTCGTGACCTGCTGCTCACGGGGCGCAGCATCAACGCCCAGAAAGCGGCATCTGTGGGCCTGGTAAGCCAATTGGCCGGCGAGGGCGAGGCGCTGCAGGTGGCGCGCGCCACCGCGGCGCAATTGCGAAAGTTTGACCGCCGCACCGCCAGCGCAGCCAAGAAGTTCATTAAGCCGATTCCATATGAGGAATTGAAACGCGAAATAGACATTTTCTGCGAGCTGTTTGCCCAGCCCGCGGTGGAGGCGGGCTTGCGCCGATTCGTGGAGAACACCAGCGCGCAGCCCTACCTGCCGTGAGCCGCTGGATTTACCTGATCGCTGTTCTGGTTCTGCTGCTGGCGGGAACGGCTGTGGCGGCCAAAAAGAAGAAGCCCCGCGAGAACAATGGCTTTATCTACGACGTTCGCCTGGGTGTCGCCGAAATCGAGCAACAGGGCGAGGTTTGCCTCACCATGAAGAATGGCAAGCTGAAGCCGGGCGACGCGGTGGCCGTCATTTCAACCGAAGGAGCAGTGGAGCAGGCGCAGGTAAGCGCCAAACTGGACAAGAGCTGCTCGCGCGGCCGGGACACCGAGCCGGATGACGCTTTTTATACGCTGCAGCTCTACAAGAATCGCCTGCCGCCCAGTTCGCTGGGGTTAGGCATCGCCGACTACTCCGGGCCTTTCGAAAACACTGGCGAATTTGTAGGCTTCAACACGCTGCGGCTGGCGGGCAACGCCGACTTTTTC
>DATEGM010000466.1:0-2929 GCA_035280085.1 Terriglobales bacterium | reverse complement strand
CTTCTGGGGAACTCTAACGGAGTAACCCGGCAGGCGAATGGCAACTTCGGGCTCGACCTGAACCTGGTTCCGCCGGCGCTGCAGACACTGCCGCAGTTCGGCGGGTCGTTTACCAACGACAATGTCACTCTGCCGAATGGGAGGACCTACAACGTTCCCGATTTTGAAGCCATTGATGGGTTACTGAACCCGAACTTCAGCACCATCAACGCGGTGGACAACTCGGGAAAGTCGAAGTACAACGCGCTGCTGGTTTCGCTGCGCCACAGTTCACGTCAATTCCAGACGGCAGTGGCGTACACGCTCTCCAAGGCGATTGATCAGGGCGCCGGCTATTTCAATCAGTTCGACCAGGCCGGGCAGCGCGGCCCCTCGCAACTCGACCAGCGCAACCGCCTGGTGTTGAGCGGCGCCTGGTCGCCGCAGCTCCATACCTTGCGCGACTTCACCTTCGCCACGGTGGCAAATTTCGCCAGTGGCCGGCCGTACACCGCGGTGTTTGACACTCCGCAACTCAACTTTTCTATTGTTCCCGGCGAAGGCTACAACTCGTTTTATGGCCCGGGGGTGGAGGATATTGATTTCAGCGTCGCGCGAGCGGTCAAGATCAACGAACGCATGAACCTGAAGTTCAGCGCCGAGGCATTTGACCTGTTCAATCACCCCAACTTCCAGCAGAACGCGGTGGACAACGTGCAATACACCACGGCGCAGATTGGCACCACCAACAATTGGACCGCCACGCCGAATCCGCATTTTGGGGCCGGGCTGGCGATGGCGCCGCGCTATGGCTCGCGGGCATTTCAGTTTGCCGCGCGCTTCAGTTTCTGAGCTCAGGACCTGGGCTAATGTGTTTGCCCAAGTTCGCGGAAGACTTTTCCCTACGGTAACTTCCCAACCCCGGGGGTGGTTCGGGCATACTACAATTACCTAAACCACCCATGGGGAAATCTCACCAGAAGACTATCTTTGCGGCCCTGCTGGCGCTGCTTGTGCTGGCGATCCTAGGGCTGATTCTGACCAGCGGGGGAAGCCCGCCTGCGGTGGCCGTAAACCACCGTCATGAGACGGCCAATGAGCCACCGCTAGTGGACCAGAAGCCCCTGCAAACGGCGCGCAACCTGGCCAACGTGGCGGCTACACCGGCGGAACGGGAACTGGCCCAGGCAGCGGCGCGGCTGGCTGATCACGAAGTGGACCTGGCCTTCGCCAGCGCTCTGCGCGAGGCCACCCAGCATCCTGCTCCGGTTTCGCCGGAGGCTCGCCAGCTGGAAGCGAAAGTAAAGAAGCTGCAGGCAAAGGTCGCGGCGGAGCAGGATTCAGTCAACAAGCTGGGGCAACTGGCGGCCAAGGCATCCGATGCGGACAAGGCCCGGCTGGAGCAGCAGCAACAGCTTGTGGGCGCCCAGCTGGAGCTGGACAAGGATGAGCTGGAAGATGCGCAGAACGACCTGACGCGCGCGGGCGGGAACCCCGTGGGCAAGCTTGAGCGCATGCGCGAGGAGCATGAGGGTGTGACGCATCCGGCGCCCAACACTCCACTGACGGCCAGCGTCGCCGCCAGTTCGGCAGCGGCAGCCAACGCGGCAGCCGCCAACAACGGCAGTTTGATAGATGAGGTGCAGGCCTGGAGTTCGGTGCGTAACGCTCTGCGGGAGGTACGCCAGGCGCAGCAGGAAGCTGTGAATACGGCGGCAGCGCTGGCGCACGGGCACGAAACCCTGGAGCAGGAGACGCAGCAGGAGCAGTCACAAAATGAGGCTCCTGCCGCCGCAGCCTCAGGAGGCATCACTGGCGGCGGGGCAGCAGGCGCCCAACCTACACGGAACGCAGCCAGCAACAATGGCACGGCAGCCAGCGTAGCTGCGTTGAAGCATTTGGCAGGCGACCAGAAAACGTTGACGGAATACGACCAGCGGGCGCAGGACGAACAGGAACTGGCGGACGTTTATGGTTCCTGGGTGACGGTGCTGCAGGCGCGAGAGCGGGCGGCGGTGCACTCAATTCTGCTGTCCATCATGTGGGTCCTGCTGGTGATTCTGGCGGTGTTGATTGCCGATCAGCTGATAGATCGGTTCGTTAACAAGCTCGGCATAGACCGCAAACGTTTCCTTGATTTGCGAGTGGTGTTGCGTTTCGCGGCGCAGGCCTTGGGCGTGCTGGCGGTCATTTTCATCGTTTTCGGAAAACCAGCGCAGTTGCCTACCGTTTTGGGCCTGGCAGGCGCGGGGCTAACGGTGGCGCTGAAAGACTTCATTGTCGGCTTCTTCGGGTGGTTCGTGCTGATGGGACGTAACGGCATCCGCGTGGGTGACTGGGTGGAAATCGAAGGTGTGGGTGGGGAAGTGGTTGAAGTCGGGCTTCTGCGGACCGTGCTGCTGGAGACAGGCAACTGGACGGACGCAGGACATCCCACGGGGCGCAAGGTGGCGTTCGTCAACAGTTTCGCCATCGAGGGTCACTACTTTAACTTCTCCACTTCCGGCCAATGGCTGTGGGACGAGTTGCGGCTGTCCATACCCGCTGACCGCGATCCCTATCCGCTGATCCAGGAAATACGCGATGTGGTCACCCGGGAGACCGAAGCCGGCTTCCGCCAGGCCAAAGATGAGTGGCAGCGGGTGACACGCCACTACGGGGTGAAGTCGTTTTCGGCGGAGCCCGCCATTGATGTGCAGCCTACCGGCTCCGGCGTGCAGGTCGTGGTGCGCTACATCGCCCGCGCCCAGGAACGGCACGAAATACGGTCGAAACTGAACCACGCCCTGGTGGAGTTGCTGCACGGCAGGCGGGCCGAGGCGAGCACGCGGTAGAAGAGCAGTTCTCGGTTCTCAGTTCTCAGTTCTCAGTAACTCTCCTTTTTTGAAAGCCCCTTAACTGATGGGTGTGAGTTGTGCGCTTGCAAAATGACAGGGGAGAGGTGTATGGA
>DATEGM010000465.1:0-3563 GCA_035280085.1 Terriglobales bacterium | reverse complement strand
GCCATGGCGCCGCCCCAGACAAGTTCGATTTTGCCAGGACCGAAAGTGCCGAAGATGACCGCATTCCACGCGCTGCGCAAGGCGGGCCAGAAGCCCGCAGGCTGCGGCAGGTAAACGCGGTAGCCAGTGGCTGCGCCCACTCCATCCGCATCCAAAGGAGCAACCAGGGCGCGCAGCCATCCGCAGCTGACCCGCCCGTCTGAATCGGCGAAGGCCAGCACTTCTGTTTGCGGCCGCGCGGCCCGCACCGCCGCCAGCAGGTTTTGCAGTTTTTCGGCTGCCCCGGCTGGCTGGCCTTGCGAAAACACCAGCCGCGCCTTCGGCGGGACCACATCTGGAGGAACATCAGCCGGCGAGCGCGCGGCAATGATCAGCTCATAGTCGGGATAATCAAGACTGGCCAGGGAAGCCAAGTTTTCCTGCAGTCCGTGGTCGGGTCCTTTCACCGGAACAATCAAGCTGACCGGAGGCAGGAAAGTGCTTTGCGTCTGATCCGGCAGCCGTTCACGGTAGTAGCGGAATTTTTCGCGCTCGCCGCGCCAGGAAAACGCCGCCAGCAGGACAGCCGGAGCCACCAGGATAACGAACAGCCACATGCACTCTCTCGCTCGTGTGAGCGCCGGAGCCGCCGCCGCTCAGTCCTGTATTGTATAGATCAGGACTTCGGCGCCGTGGTCAGCTCGTGCGGGAATGGCCACAAAGAAGCGGTCGAACCCTTTGAGCAGTTTCCCCCAATAACCAGCGGTGCGCCCTCCCAGTTCTGAGGGAACCTTGGCCAGCAGGCGGTAGTGGTCAGCGTCCTGCTGCTGAAACACGCTGATGTAGCCTTCGCCGCCGGCCGCGTAGATGCGCTTACGCGCGGCATCGTAGTAGAGGTCGTCGGAATCCTGCACACAAGGCAAGGTGGCCACCACGTGGCCGGAGCCGGTGTCCACCACCAGCAGGCGCGGAGGCTCGCGCGTGACCGCGAAGAGCCGGTGGTTAGCCTCGTCCAGCGCCATGGGGAAATTGCTTTCCTCCTTTATCGGCCAGCGGGTGATGGCGCCAGTCTGGCGATTGATGGCGGCAATCTGCTTCAGGCCAGGCAGGTTGACGTAGATGTTCGGCCCCGATTTTTCCAGCTGGAACGATTCGGGGTGCGCTCCCAGTTTGAATTCCTGCGGCAGGCGCTGGTTGGTGGTCACGTCCACCATGGCGATGGCGCCGTCGCCGTAGCCGACGTAGAGGCGCTTGGCAGCTGCGTCGTAGCGCAAATTATCCACATCATCGCCAAAATCAAGCTTTGCCAGCTGCGCATATGACTCGGCGTTGAAGATGTAGAGCTTGCCCTCATCGCTGCCCACGAAGATTTTTTTTACTTCTGGGGCATAGGCCACTCCCTGTGGCTTGGGAATGCCGGAAAGTGTGTGCCCGACAACGCCGCCCGAAAGGTCGATCGCCTCCTCCGTGTTGTTGCCGAGAGCGGAGATGAACATGGTGCCCTCGGGCCCGAGCGCGAAATGATCGATGCGGCCCTGAATGTGGGGCATGGGGATGGAGCCAGTCAGGGTCAAGGGCGCATCAGAGGATTGGGTTTGCGCAAGCGCCAGCGCACCACTCAGAAGCGCGGCCAACAACAAGATGCGTAGGTTAAATTTCATTGCGGTCATCTCGCCTTTCAGGAATGTACCCCCCAAGGCGAAGAGAAGGCTTTTTTCGCCGCGCTGGGGCTCAGATTCTACCCAGCACTTTCCGTGCTGGGCTTTACTATGCCGCCGCTACGCGGCTGGTGCGGTTTTTGCTCCACCTTGGCCGTTCGCGGTGGTCCTCCTATTGGGACGCCGCCGGCATATCCAAATGCCGGATCAGCCAGGGAATAATCACCTTGTTGAAGATCACCGGATCAGGCCACACCCCCACCTGCCGCCCCAAATGCCCGCCCTGGGGATTGATCCAGGCATCTTTGGGAATGTCGCCGTTGTCCAGGACGAGATAAATGTCGGACATAGGGACCAGCGTGTCTTTCACCCCGGCGATGATGAGCATGGGGGTAGTGGGCTGGCCGATCAAATGCTGGTTCACCAGCGACATCTGGGGCGAGATTTTGTTCGCGTCTTCGATGGTTTTAACACCGTAGAGGAATTGGAAGACCTGGGAGAGGCCGAACAGGTATTCGCGGTTGCGCAGCATCTCGTCTTCGTGCAGGCCATGGATGTAGCCAGCGTGCACGCCGGGCGACTGGGCGATCACGCACTTGAGCCGGGCGCGCTCCACGATGGCCAGCTTGGTGGCCCAGTAGGCGCCCCAGCTCTGGCCTTCGGCCGCAATGCGGGTTTTGTCCACGTCCGGGCGGGCAAGCAGCCAGTCAATCACGCGCGAGTACAGGCGGTCAGCGGTGGGGCTCGCCTTGATGGGCGCCTGACCGGTTCCCGGGGTGTCCACCGCGAGGTAGCCGATGCCGTGGGGAATGGCGGCATCGAAACTGAGCGACATGGTTTCTTTGCGGCTGTCCGCGCCATTAATCGCAATCACCATAGGCACAGGACCTTTGGCATCTTTGGGCAGGCGCAGGTAGCCGACGATTTCCTTTCCTTCAAAAGGGATGCGCACTACCTGCAGAGGCGGATCGAGCAGGCGCCCGTGCGCCACGAAGGCTTCCAGCGACTTGTTATAAGAACGTAGCTTTCCCGGCGAAATGGGCACTGGCCAGTTGCCGAAATAGTAGAGGCGCCAGGCGCGCAGGTAGGCGGCGTTGGCTTTATCGCGATCGCCGCCCTCGAGCGACTTGCCTTGCGCCATGTATCGGTTGCCGACGGCATCGAAAGCGGCCGCCCACTCGTCCATGTCCTTGGATTTGATGTGCTCGAAGGCTTCGCTCACATCGGCGGGATCCAGGCCGATCATGGGATACATGCCGGTGCGGGCGCGAGCCAGGGCTTCGCTTTTAATTTCCTCCAGGCTGCGCTCGCGCGGCGGTTCCTGGGCGGCAAAAGCTTCGGCTGTCATTGCGGTTAGAACAAAGAGTAAGGCGAGGACGGTTGAGAAGGCGGCAGATTTTGACACCCGTGTTTCCCCCTTTGGCCTGTGCTCGAACTCACAAATGTTCCCTTTTCCCTGCGACCTCTGGGTGAGGCTTCCTAGTGCACAGCCGCGGTGGTCTGCCCGTGCTTGAGGTGCTGGTCCAGGTACGTCATTGCGGTCTCGAACGCCTTCTCCTGCACCGGATCCGGCTTGTAGGAGCCATCCTCCTCGCGGTAGCTGAACACGTAGCCGTGCACGGGGTGGTTGTAGCTCACCCAGGTCACGTCCTTGCCCGCTTCCTTCATCCACTCGTACGTGAGCTTGAAAATGCCCTGCAGATGGTCCTGGTCGCGGCCCATGATCAGGATAGGCGTGTGGACGGTCTTGATGCGCTCCATGGCGGCTGGTTTATTGGCATTGCGCCGCACCACTTCAATGTCCTGATACTGAATTTCCGTGCCCTCGCGAGGGGCGCTGGGCCCGGTGTTGACGCTCAAGAACTCGTGCGCGGCGGGTTCGATGCAAACGCCGGCGTTGAAATCGTACTGGCTGGCCGCCTTGAG
>DATEGM010000464.1:0-4652 GCA_035280085.1 Terriglobales bacterium | reverse complement strand
ATCAAAGTAGATGCCGAACTGGGCGGCAAAAAGCTCACCATGCCGCCCTTGGCTGTCCGCCGCGCATGCCGCAAATATGCGGAAAAATTCCTGGATTTGCAGCGCACCCAGTTCAAGCGACTGGGGGTTCTGGGACGCTGGGAGCAGCCATACTCCACCATGAACCCCGAGTATGAGTCGGTGGTTCTGGCCACTTTTTACAAATTCTTCGAGAACGGGTTTGTATACAAAGGCTTACGCCCGGTTTACTGGTGCATCTTCGACCGGACCGCCCTGGCCGAAGCGGAAGTTGAGTATAAAGACCACATTTCTCCTGGCGTGTGGGTGAAATACCGCATGCAGTCCGATCCGCGCGACCTGGATGCGGAGCTGGCAGCCAAACGCATTTTCGAGGGCAAGCCGGTTTACACCATCATCTGGACCACCACGCCTTGGACCCTGCCGGCTTCCATGGCGGTAGCCTTCCACCCGCATGAGGAATATGTGGCGGTTGAAGCGGGCGGCGAAATTTACATTGTGGCCGAAAAGCTGGCCTCCGTGACTGCGGAGAAATGCGGCTTCAAGGATTGGAAGATCGTCGCCAGATTCCCCGGCGAGAAGCTGGAGCACTTGTACTTCTACCATCCCTTCCTGCCCTGGGAGCAGCGCAAGATTCTGGGCGTGCTGGGGGATTACGTCACCATGGACCAGGGCACGGGTGTGGTCCACACCGCCCCCTCGCACGGCGCGGAGGACTTCTACACCGGGCAGAAATATAAGCTCGACCAGACGTGCAATGTGGATGCCGAAGGCCGGCTGCATAACGGCTTGCCCGAGTACGAAGGGAAGACCGTATTCGAAGCTAACCAGCCCATTGTCGAGCTTCTGAAGGCTCGCGGGGTCCTGCTGCACACGGAGAAGCTGGAGCATTCTTATCCTCATTGCTGGCGCTGCCACAATCCCGTGATTTTCCGCGCCACCGAACAATGGTTCATCAACATGGAAACGCCGATGGGTGGCGGCACGCTGCGCTCGCGCGCGCTGGATGAGATCAAGAAAGTTCGCTGGGACCCGGCCTGGGGCGAAGAGCGCATCTCCAACATGATTGCCACACGGCCTGACTGGTGCATCTCCCGCCAGCGCGTCTGGGGCGTGCCCATCGCCGTGTTCTTGTGTTCCGGCTGCGGGAAGGCCCTGAATTCGCCGGAGGTCAATCGCGCAGTTGTGAAGCTGGTGGCGGAAAAAGGGGTGGACTCCTGGTACACGCCGGAAGCTGACTCGCTGCTGCCGCCGGGAACCCGCTGCCCTGCGTGCGGCGGTTCCACCTTCGCCCGCGAAATGGACATCATTGACGTGTGGTTCGAGTCCGGCTCCAGCTACCTGGTAGTGCAGTCGCAGGAACCGGGTTATCCCTGGCCTGCCGATCTGTACACCGAGGGCGGCGACCAGCATCGCGGCTGGTTCCATTCTTCGCTACTGTGCTCCATCGGGGCCCGCAACTCCGCGCCTTATAAAGGCGTTGCCACCAGTGGCTGGACTCTCGATGAGCAGGGCCGAGCCATGCACAAGTCACTGGGCAACGACGTTGACCCGGTGGACATTGCCGAGCGCCTGGGCGGCGAAATTGTGCGCCTGTGGGTGGCCTCGGTTGATTTCCGCGAAGACGTGGTCGGCTCGGAGCGGCTTATGCAGCGCGTGGCCGAGAATTACCGCAAACTGCGTAACACGTTCCGCTACATCCTGGGTAATCTGTACGCCTTCGATCCAGCGCAGCATACGGTTCCCTACGAGCACATGGAGGCGCTCGACCGCTACATGCTGCTGCAGGCGGCCGAGCTCAACCAGCAGGTGCGGGCCTGGTACGAGCGCTTCGAATTTCACAAGATTTATCAGCGCGTGAACCAGTTCTGCGTGGTGGACCTGAGCGCCTTCTACTTTGACGTGCTGAAGGATCGCTTGTACACGTACGCGCCCAACTCGCGCGGACGGCGTTCCGGCCAGACCGCCGTGTGGCGCATCGGCGAGGCGCTGGTGCGGTTGCTGGCGCCGCTCCTCAGCTTTACCGCGGAAGAGGTATGGCGGCACCTGCCCAAGGTGGCTGGCCGCCTGGAAAGCGTGCACCTGGCCCAGTTTCCCAGCCCGCAGGAAATCCTTGGAATTGCGACCCATTCCCGCAACGGGGAATCCAATGAGGAGCAGCTCCGCTCTGACTGGACGCTGCTGCGCGGCGTGCGCGACGAGGTGCTGAAAGCGCTGGAAGGGGCTCGCAACCAGAAGCTGATCGGCGGCAGCCTGGAGGCTCAGGTTACGCTGGTCGCTCCCGAGCCTGCCTACTCTGTGCTGGCGCGGTATGCCCAGGAGTTACGGTATCTGTTCATCGTTTCCGCGGTAACCTTGGAGAGCGCGGGTGGCGACGGCGCCTCCGGTGTTCGTGTTCAAGTGAACAAGGCTGAGGGCCGCAAGTGCGAGCGCTGCTGGAATTATTCCACTCACGTGGGAGAGGATCCGGAATACCCCGCAGTCTGCGAGCGCTGCAGCGCTGTGCTGCGGGAGTGGGAAAGATAAAATAGGATTGAGCCGCGATAAATGTCATCTGAGCACGCCATGCGCAAGTACCACTTCCTGATCGCCGCCCTGGTGGTCGTCTTCGACCGCCTGGCGAAATGGATAGTGGACAAAAACATCGCCCTGCACGAAAGCGTGGCGGTGGTTCCCGGCTTCTTCCATCTCACCCACGTGGAAAACCGCGGTGCCGCCTTCGGGCTGTTCGCCGAGTCCCCTTCGGAGTGGAAGATCGCCGTCCTGGTGCTGTTTTCTCTGGTTGCGCTGGTGGTGGTTTCCGCCCTGCTATGGAAGAACAGCCACGCCATGACCACCACCGGCGTGGGCCTGGCTTTGATTTTGGGCGGCGCGCTGGGCAATTTGTGGGACCGCCTGGTCAGCGGCCAGGTGGTGGACTTCCTTGATTTTTACGTTGGCAACTATCACTGGCCCGCCTTCAACCTGGCCGACAGCGCCATCGTGGTGGGCGCGCTCCTTCTGGTCAGCGAGATTCTGTTCAGCAAATCTCCGACCGAGCAAAAAGTCGTTAGCAACCGCTAATCTCCCGCGCTCACACCAATCGGCTTGGTTTAAATCCCACAAACTGTGGATATTTGGGTGTCGCCCCGGCAGTGGCAGGTAGGTAGAATGGAAGTAACGAATCCCATTCGCAGCTTCCCAGAGGGCATGGCCGAACAGTTCATCCATCTTCACCTGCACACCGATTATTCGCTGCTGGACGGGGCCTGCAACGTGGACCGGCTCGTGGACCGAGTGCATTCGCTGGGCATGCCGGCCGTGGCCATGACGGACCACGGCAACATCTTCGGCGCGGTGGAGTTTTTCAATGCCGCCACCAAGCACGGGGTGAAGCCGATTATCGGCTGCGAGCTCTACGTCTGTAAGAAGGACGACCACCACACCGAGCGCACGCCACCCGAGGGCGACACCTACAATCACCTGCTGGTGCTGGCCCAAAACGAGGAAGGCTACCGCAACCTGGCCAAGATCACCTCGGAAGCATCGCTTCATGGTTTCTACTACAAGCCGCGCATCAGCAAGAAATTCCTGGCCGAGCACACGCAGGGGCTGATTGCGCTTTCCGGCTGCCTGAAAGGCGAGGTTTGTGAGCGGCTGACGGAAGGGAAGTACGCCGAGGCGAAGAAGGCCGCCGCCTTCTTCCGCGATATCTTCGGCCCGCAGAACTTCTTCATCGAAATCCAGGACCAGGGCCTGGAGATGGAACAGCGCATCCACAAGGATCTGTTCCGATTGGGCCAGGAACTGGGCACGCCGCTGGTGGCCACCAACGACAGCCACTACCTGTGCGAGGAGGATGCGCAGGCGCAGGACGTAATGCTTTGCATCCAGACCGGCAAGTCTATCCAGGACACCAACCGGATGAAGTTCCAGGGCACCCAGTTCTACGTCAAGAATTATGACGAGATGTACCGGGTGTTCAAGGATGCGCCCGATGTGCTCTCGCAAACCCTGGCCATCGCCGAGCGCTGCAACCTGCGGCTGGAAAAGATCAGCCATCCTTTCCCGCACTTCGACGTGCCCAAAGGCGAGACCCTCGACACCTACTTCGAGAAGGTGGCGCGCCAGGGATTCGCCCGCCGGGCAGAATCGCTGCGCCCGCTCGAGGCCCAGGGCCGGCTCAAGCACCCGCTCAGTGAATACGAGCAGCGGCTGTCGCGCGAAATTGCCATCATTCAGCAGATGAAGTTTGCCGGGTATTTCCTGATTGTGTGGGATTTTATCCGGTACGCGAAGGAGAACAACATTCCCGTAGGGCCGGGACGCGGCTCGGCCGCGGGCTCGCTGGTCTCCTACGCCATGGGCATCACCGACATTGACCCGCTGCAGCACGACCTGCTGTTCGAGCGCTTCCTCAATCCGGAACGCGTTTCCATGCCCGATATTGACATTGACTTCTGCATGAACCGGCGGGGCGAGGTCATCAACTACGTCACCCAGAAGTACGGGCGCGAGAACGTGGCCCAGATCATCACCTTCGGCACTATGGCGGCCAAGGCGGCCATCAAAGATGTGGGCCGGGCCATGGAGATTCCCTACGCCGAGGTGGACCGCATCGCCAAGATGGTGCCCACCACGCTGAACATCACCAT
>DATEGM010000463.1:0-3576 GCA_035280085.1 Terriglobales bacterium | reverse complement strand
CCCGGGCGTGTGCTCGGCCCAATTCGGGAATCAAAGTGCATTGCCGTTGGCCAGGCAATGTAGTATCTTTTGCATCCGCAAACGGTAAGTCCCGGCCCGAAAGGCTTGTTTCTCCGCGGGAACCCCGATTGTGCTTCACATTTCGCCGCACGGCGAAGGTGAAGTTTCCTTTAGCAGGAGTAGAAAATGAGATCAGCTGCCAGGGGTTACTCCCCTCTCCGTGGCGGCAAACGCCAGCGTTCCGGCGCCGAGGCCGGCACGACCATCGTGGAAGCGGCGCTGGCGCTGCCCCTGTTTTTCCTGCTTGTCTTAGGTGTTATCTGGTTTGGCCTTGCCTTCAGTTCCTATCAGTCCATGGTTACCTCCGCGCGCGAGGGAGCGAGGTTCGGAGTAGCTCCGCTGGCCAACAACAACTACAACCTGCCGACTACCAATCAGATTGCGCAGCGTGTGTGCAGTTATCTGACAACCGGGGTGCTGGGCGGACTGGCGCAGTGCAGCAATTACGGCGGGGACACGCCGCCAACCATCACCGGGTGTGACGATGCGGCGCTGAAGGGAGCCGACAACATCTACGTGAGCGTGGTGCCGGTGCCCTACACCGTCGCATATACCGGCGGGGGCACCGCTACGGTGAACCAGAACGACGTGTTTGTGGGCATCCGCAAAACCGTGCCGGTCCTCGGGTTCACTTTGCACTTGACGACCTGCTCGACCATGAGGAGCGAGAACAACTGATGAAACGCCAAAAGGAAAAGGGCACACAACTGGCCGAGCTGGCGGTGACATTGCCGCTGCTGGTATTTCTCGCTTTGGGAGCTATCGAGGGCGGCTCTCTGTTGCGGGTGCACCAACTTCTGAACAATGCGGCGCGCGAAGGGACGCGGATGGCGATTACGCAAAATGTCGCTTATGCCGCGAACCGGGACACCATCGTCCAGAATGTGGTGACGAGCTACCTGAACAACAACAATGCTTTGCCTGGCACTGGGACCTTTACTTTGGGGCAGTGCAACAGCTGGAACGCAGGCACAAACGTGACTACCAACTGGCCTTATGAGCTGGGTGGAACATTGCCGGCGACGGGCGCGATCACGGGCACGGTCACGCTGACCAGCGGCACAAGCGTCACGACTTCCATGACGCAAGTTACCGTCAATTGCGCGTACAGTTTCTTCTTTATGCCGACGCTTCCCGGCCTGAGAACGCAGCCCACGGTCACTTTGCAGGGCCGGACCACCATGATGGACCTGTACTGAGGAGCAGTTATGAGGAAAGAACAGAAGGGCAGCATAGTGGCCATGACGGCCATCCTGATGGTGGCGCTGATCGCGATTCTGGGGCTGGCGATTGATTTCGGCACCGCGTATACAGCGCGAACCTTCGCCCAGCACGCTGCCGACGCAGGCGCCCTGGCGGGGGCGGACACCTACGCGCAGTACAGCCCGGCAACGACAGCGATGGCCACTGCCGATGCGCAGGCTGCGGCACAACAGAACAAGGTCCTGGGGCAGCCCCTCACCGCCTCCAACGTGACGGTGAGTTTTCCCGCCGCGCCGCCCGGTTTTGACCGCGTGCGAGTGGATGTGAACACGACCGTGCCTACGTTCTTCCTCCGGGTCTTGGGCTCGAAGTGGAACCAGGTTACGATAGGGGCGCATGCCATTGCGGAGGCAGCGCCGGGAACAGTGGGAGGAACCACTTGCTTGCGGCCGCTGTGGATCACGCAAAAAAGCTTGCTGGGAGGAGCGTGCAGCAATCCGCCGCCTACGGTCGGGAAAACTCTCTCATTATGGGATTCGAAAGGCGGAATCCTCTGCGTCTCGCCGTCGGCTTGCGCGGTATCGCAATGGGGCTTGATTGATCCCGTTTCCATTGGCTACCCGGCATCCGATATTGCTTCCTGGGTTTTGAGTTGCAACAGCGTGCAGATCAACTGCGGCACGACCATGGGCCCAAAGACGGGGGGCACAGTAGGGGATGTGGGAAAAGGATCGCCGCGGCCGGTACAAACTTTGATCGGACAGACGGGCAGCGGCAACGACTGGGTTTGGAATCCCGACCCGAGTACGGGAGCGTATGTAGCGGGGGAGTACACTTACGTTCCTACTGGGCAGGTATACAGCTCAAGCCCGGCAGTGGTAACCATGGCAATCTGGGACGACTGTACCGGTCCGGCGCCGGTTGATGGTAAGGCTGGGCAGACCATACCAGTTGCCGGGTTTGCTCAGATATTTATTGATTCAATAGATCCTAATGGAAGCAAGAAGAGCATTACCGCACAATTTATCAGCATGACGAACTCGTGCACTGGAAGTGGCGCGACCGGCTCTAACGTTGCTTCCGGACCGGGCGCGATTCCTGTGCGCCTGATACACACCGACGCAGATCCGGCGAATTGACGGTTGGAGCGAACAGATTCGGGGGCACTCCCTGCGCCTAACGCAGGAGTAACTGTGCTGAACGGGTGGCGAACTCCAGCACGCGGCCCGGCAATATTCCCAGATAAAGCACAGCTGCCACACTGCACAGTAAGGTGGCAGTCACGCCCGCGGGCACGCGCATCACCGGGATGTCCTGGGTGGCGTCGCGCATGTACATCATCACAATCACGCGCAGGTAATAGTAAGCGCCGATGGCGCTGTTGACCACGGCAATGATGGTCAGCCAAACCAGGTTGGCTTTCAGCGCGGCGCTGAAGACGTAGAACTTGGCGAAGAAGCCGGCGGTGGCCGGAATGCCAATCAGCGAAATTAGGAAGATGGTGAGGGTCATGGCCAGCAGCGGCGAGCGGCGGCCCAGGCCGGTGTAGTCGTCCAAAGTGACGTAGCGCTCGCCGGCGTTGGCAAAGTGGCTGACCACGATGAACGCGCCCAGGTTCATGGCCGTGTACGACGCAGCGTAGAACATGGCGGCGGAGATGCCGGCCTCAGGCGCGGCGGCAAAGGCCACCAGCAGGTAGCCGGCGTGGGCGATGGCGGAGTAGGCCAGCATGCGCTTGACGTTGTTCTGGACAAGCGCGCCCAGGTTACCCAGGGTCATGGAGACCGCCGCCGAACCCCATACCCACCAGAACCACACTGGGTGCGAGTGCACCAGCAGCGACGGGCCTTCGGTGACGAACAGGATGCGCAGCAGCACCGCGAAGACCGCCATCTTGGGCGCGGTGGACATGAACGCGACCACGGGCGAGGGCGCGCCTTCATAAACGTCGGGCGTCCAGACGTGGAAGGGCGCGGAGGCGATCTTGAAGCCCAGGCCCACGAAGATTAGGGCGAAAGCCACGTAAGCCATGACCGGCGCGCCGTTCAGGCGGAGATTGCTGGCGATCTGGGGAATGCTAGTGGAGCCGGTGGCGCCGAACATCAGCGCGATGCCATAAAGAAAAAACGCAGTGGCAAAGGAGCCGAGCAGGAAATATTTCAAAGAGGATTCCACACTGCCGGCGTCGCGGCGGCGGAACCCCGCCAGGATGTAAGTGGAAATGGAGGAAATTTCCAGCGCGATGAAGATGAGCACCAGTTCCACCGCCGAGGACATCATGCCCATGCCGACTGTGCCGAACAGGATCAAGCC
>DATEGM010000462.1:0-11177 GCA_035280085.1 Terriglobales bacterium | reverse complement strand
CGAAGCGGCGCACGAGCTCTATCCCCAGACGCATCATGGCTACGAAGCGGGGGCCGCGCCCGGCCGCCTGCGGCTGGAGAGCGAAGGCACGGCTCAGCAGGCCGCCCAGACCCGCGCTTTGGTGCATTTGCGGGAGGAGGCTGCGAAGGGCGGCTGCGAGCTGGCTTTACCACTCCTGGTCCGCGATCAGCTTCTGGGCGTGCTTTTGCTGGTGAGCGATAATCCCGACGCGTTTTCCGAAAGCACCGTTCCCCTGCTGTCGCTGTTTGCCGCTCAAACCGCGGTGGCTGTGGAAAATGCCCGCCTGCATTCCACCGCGCTGCGCCGGCGCCGCCAAATTGAGCTCATCAACCTGATCGCCCGCACTGCATCCTCGGCCAGCCACACACAGCAATTTTTTTCGACCCTGGCTGATCTGCTGGGCGATGCCTTCGAGGGCGCGCGGGTGGCCATCGTGCTGCGGGGACCGCAAGGCATCTTTGTCCCCGCCGCTTCTCCCAACGGCGAGCCTGACGTGGAGCGCTTCCGGGCCTCGGCGCGCAATGGAGGCCTGGCCAAAGCGCTGGAGCAGCGCAGCGCCGTGCTGGAAGCGGACGTGGCTGCCAAGCCTGACTGGCCGACCTGTTTTGCCTATACCGGCTCGGAATTGTGTGCTCCCCTGGTGTTCCTGGGAGAAGCCATGGGCGCGATGGTGCTGGCCCATGAGCGCGCCAATTTCTTCACCGCCGATGACCGCACTCTGGCGCAGGCCGCGGCTGACGTTTGCGCCACCGCCACCAGGAATGTGCAACTCGCCGAGGAACTGCACCGGGTGGCCAATCAGGATTTTCTTACCGGGTGCCACAATCAACGCTATTTCTATTTCGTTCTGGCGCAGGAGGTGGCCCGCGCCCGCCGCTACAACAAGCAGTTTGGAGTGATCCTGCTCGACTTGCGTCATTTCCGCCAGGTGAACGCCACCCACGGCTTCGAAACCGGCGACCAGTTGCTGCACAAAGTAGCGCGCAGCCTGCAATTGCAGCTGCGCAGCAACGATGTGCTCTGCCGTTATATGAGCGATCGCTTCGCCGTGGTGCTGCCGGAAATAGACCGCCGGGGTGTGGATGCGGTGATGGGCAAGTTGCGTTCGGCCGTGGAGGCGATTACCCCGCCCCGCAGCACCAAGGGCCTAGATCTGGTCAGCGCCGTGGTCATGTGCCCGCACGACGGCGTCACCGAATTGGAACTGGTGAATCTGCTGCTGGAGCGGCTGGAAGAGGCCAAGGGCTAAATTCAGAATGTCATGTTGAGCGAGGGCGCATGCCCGAGTCGAAACACCCCTGCGCTGACGTGATTCTCCGAGGGGCGCAAAGGAGTTTGGGCCGAGCAAGATCAGCAATTGGGGATGAGAATTCCCTGGCACCCTGGCGCTGGCGCTAAAAGTTGCAGGGGTGCTTCGACTTCACAGTCGGCTCGCCAGCGAGCCGGTCTGTTTCGCTCAGCATGACATTGCCTGAAAGCCAGGCATGATATTGCTTAAAACAAATCACCCTCGCAACTTTTCAGGCCGGCTCAAAGTGTTTGTGCAATTGGAAACATCAACTGACTACTGGCTACTGCTTCTCCCTGTCGTCCCGGCGCTGCAGAGTTGGGCGCTCGCCTTCCCCGCTTTTGTCAGTCTTGTCCGTCTTCTTCGTGCGGCGCAGGCTGGGCTGGTTCTCCTTGGCCGGGCCGATGGTCTTGCGGCGATTCTCGATGGCGGCCAGCCGTGTCTTGACATCGTCGAACTCTGAGGTGCTGACCATGTACTGCTCGCGCGCCGGCAAAATCCGGGAAATCTCCTTCTGTGTTCGCTTGATGCGGTCCGGCGTTTGCGGGTGGGTAGAAAATGCTTTGGAGAGCGTTCCTGGCTTCTTCTTTTCTTTAGCCTGGAGCTTCTCGAAAAACGTGACGTAGGCCTGTGGGTCATAGCCAGTCTTATACATGTACTGCAGGCCCAGGAAGTCGGCTTCCTCCTCAAAACCGCGGGAAAAGCGCAGGAAGGTGAGCGGCAAGCCCAGGCCGGCTGCCGAGCGAATGGCATAACCCAGTCCGCCGCCCACGAAAATGAGCGGTATGGAAGCCAGGTTGACCATGTTGCCGCGCGTCATCTGGCGGGTGGCATGGCGGGCTGCCACGTGCGCGATCTCGTGCGACATCACGCCGGCGAGTTCGGCTTCTTCGTCCGCTGCCAGCACCAGGCCGGAATTCACGTAGAAAAAGCCGCCGGGCAGGGCGAAAGCATTGACCTCGTCCGAATCCACCACCTTGATAGTGAAGGGCACCTTGGAGTCGGAGTTGCGCACCAGGTTCTGGCCCACGCGGTTAACGTATTCGCTGACCACAGGGTCGTTCACCATCTTCACGCTGGACTCGATCATGGCCGCATATTGCTTGCCCATGGCCACTTCTTTTTCGATCGAGTACCAGTTGCCCAAGCCCTTGCCGCCCATGCCGCGATCGCCGATAGCGTTCACGTCATCCTTGCTGCCGGGTTTGACCTTCGGCTGCTTCTGCTGCGGGGCAGGCGGTGCAGGCTCCGGCTGGCTTTGAGCGGCAGGCGTGGCAGCTTGCGGCGGCTGGCTACCTGGCTGCTGCGTCGTCTGGGAAGCACTGGATGGCGGATTGGGTTCGGTCTGGCCGAAAGCTCCGGGAATGAGCTCAACGTAAAGCCCCAGGACAAGCGCGCATACTAGCATGCGAAACTTCATGGCTGACTCCTGCGGGGCGGCTCTAACAAATTATAGGGTGGTCATGGGGCTGAATTTCAGTGACGCTCGTCACGAAAGCCGACGAGACGTAAACCTAGAGGGCGGAGTGCAGTCCTGTGGGACGGTCGGCGGCGGGACGCACCTGGGGGCGCTTCCGGTGCTGAGATTGCCGCACTTTGAGGATTTCCACGCGGCTGGCCTGCCACTCGCCCTTACCATCCTGGCTGGCTGTCACCCGGACTTCAGCCCCTTCCTGCAGGCCCCGGAAGGGATCCTTAGCCCGCAAGCGCAGAGGCACGCTGGCGGCATACAAGACCCGGGCGTGGGAGACCTCGGCACGGCGCAGGTTCCCGTTGCGGCCGGCCACGTAAATCCAGCCCTGGGCAGGTTCGCCCGCCGGCGCATGAACTATGACCCCGCGGAAAGTGCCGGAAATCTCTGCCGAAAGGGGCAGCAGGAAAGCAACAAGCAGAGCCGGTAAAAGGGATACCCACTGCTTCATGGCCAGATAAGATGCTGCTCTAACTGCATTTCGCCGCCTGAGGGCGTGGCCCAACCTCAGTCGTAGTATTCCAGCCCCAGGTGCGTGATCAGCTCTTCCCCGCGCAGGTAGCGCAACGTGTTTTTCAGCTTCATCAACTGGATGAACAGGTCGTGCTCGGGGTAAAGCCCGGGCACCGTCATCGGCGACTTGAAGTAGAAGCTCAGCCACTCCTGGATGCCGCGGCAGCGCAGTTCAGAAGTGCGTTGCGCCAAGTCGAGGAACAGCACCAGGTCGAGCACGATGGGCGCCGCCAGAATGGAGTCGCGGCACAGGAAATCAATCTTGATCTGCATCGGATAGCCGAGCCAGCCGAAGATATCAATATTGTCCCAACCCTCTTTATTATCACCGCGTGGCGGGTAATAATTAATGCGAACCTTGTGGTACAGCTGGCCGTAAAGCTCGGGGTACAACTTGGGCTGCAGAATGTGCTCGAGCACCCCCAGCTTGGACTCCTCTTTGGTCTTGAAGGAGCCAGGATCGTCCAGCACCTCGCCGTCGCGGTTGCCCAGGATATTAGTGGAAAACCACCCGCCCAGGCCCAACATGCGAGCTTTGAATCCTGGCGCCAGGATGGTCTTGAGGAGCGTTTGCCCGGTTTTGAAGTCTTTGCCGCAGATGGGGGCCTCGTTGCGCCGCGAAAGCTCCAGCATGACCGGCAGATCCACGGTGAGGTTGGGCGCGCCATTGGCGAAAGGAATGCCTTCCGAGAGCGCTGCGTAGGCGTAAATCATTGAGGGTGCGATGGATTCATCGTTTTTTGCCAACGCCTTCTCGAACGCCTCCACGGATTCGTGCGCCCGCCCCGGCTGCAGGAAGACTTCGGTGGAGCCGCACCAGATAACGACCAGCCGCTCCGCCCCGGAGCTCTTGCGGAATTCGCGGATATCCGCACGCACCTGCTCCGCCAGTTCCATCTTGTTCTTGCCCTTCTTCACGTTAGGGCCGTCGAGCTTGCGCACGTAATCATGGCTGAACACCGCCTTGCGCGGCTTCACCGACTGCAGGAAGGGCTTGATCTGGTCGAGCAGTGTTTTTTCCAGCACGCCAGCCTTGCTGGCGGCCGCATACATGTCGTCTTCAAAAATATCCCAACCGGTGAAGACCAGGTCGTTGAGGCCGGCCAGAGGCACAAACTCGCCGATTTTTGGAGAACGGCCGTCGGTGCGCTTGCCCAGCCGCACAGTGCCCCACTGCGTGAGAGAGCCTACCGGCTGCGCCAGGCCGCGGCGCACAGCTTCTACGCCGGCCACAAAGGTGGTGGCCACCGCTCCCATGCCGGGGATCATGACTCCCAATTTGCCTTTTGCTGGCCGGATTTCGCCGGGCTGCGCTTTCTTTTCTGCCCCTGGTTTTGCACTACTCTGCCGCGTGGCCATCAGTGCCGTCCTATAGAAATGAAATTATGTCGGGAAACAAACCAACAATCTTCTCGTATTTGCCGGGGGTTGGCAACTTACACTGTGACTTGCGCGCGTGATACAAGCGGCGCACGGAGAAAATGTGGCTGAAAAAGTTGTATTGATTACTGGATCCTCCAGCGGCATTGGCCTGTTGACCACGGTGGAGCTGGCGCGCGCCGGATTTCGCGTGATTGCCAGCATGCGTGATCTGGGCCGGCGTCAGCGCCTGGACGAAGCTGCTGCAGCTGCCGGCGTGGGCAAGAACATTGACGTTCGCCGCCTGGACATTACGGAATTCGACGGCATTCCTGAATTCATCGCACAGCTTGAGCGCGATTATGGACGCCTGGATGTGCTGGTGAACAATGCCGGCTTTGCCATGGCGGGCTTCGCAGAAGACCTGCTGCTGGAGGAGCTTCGGCAGCAATTTGAAACCAATTTCTTCGGTGCGGTGGCAGTCACCAAAGCGGCGCTGCCCATCATGCGGCGCCAGCGCAGCGGGCGCATCATCATGGTGTCCTCGATTGGCGGACGCATTTCCGCGCCGGTTATCGGCGCTTATGATTCCTCCAAGTTCGCCCTGGAAGGCTGGAGCGAGTCGCTGCGCATTGAAACTCGCTCGCTGGGTATTCGCGTCGTGCTGGTGGAGCCCGGGTCGTACCAGACCGACATCTGGGAGCGCAACGTTCGCCTGGGCAGCGTCGCTGTGGACCGAAGTTCTCCCAACCACGAGCGTGCCGACAGATTCTCAGAGATGGTAAAGAAGGTACACAAGGCCGACCCTCTGCCGGTGGCCAAATTGATCACTCGCATTGCTCAAATGCCGAATCCGCGACTGCGCTATCGCGTGGGATTCGATTCCCACTTGCAGTTCTGGCTGCACACACTGCTGCCGTGGAAAATGTACGAGAAGCTGGTAATTCGGGTGACCAAGATCGGGTGAGATAAATTGAGTAAATGTGTAATCGGGTAATTGTGTAATTTGTAATCTCTAATGTCACCTTGTGGCGCGGGCGCTCTCGCCCGCGTATCGGGCCGGCGGGACGCCGGCGCTACTACAGCCCGCTGTTCTGCACGGCATCGTCCGCCCGGATTCTTCCCTGCCAGCGGGTCCAAACAAAAACGACAATCCCGATGAGGATGACCGCGAGGATAACGGCATCGAAGCGGTGGAACCAGATGCGCAGGCGGGGATCGGTGTCCCAGCGTTGGCCCAACTTCATGCCGACAAAGGCGAGGCCCAGGCACCAGGGCCAGGAGCCGATAAACGTGTAAAAGTGGAATTTGGGCTGGTTCATGCGGGCCACCCCCGCCGGCAGAGCAATGAATGTGCGAATCACCGGCAGCAGGCGACTGACGAATACAGTGATGTTGCCGTAGCGGGCAAAGAAGCGGTCCGCCCAGTCCAGTTCGTGGCGGCTGAGCAGAATATAGGAACCATATTTTTCCACCAGGGGCCGTCCGCCGTAGTAGCCCACAGCGTAGGCAATGGCCGAGCCGAGATTGCAGCCCAGGGCGCCCACGGTAGCAACCCACAACAGCTTGAAGCGGCCCAGGTATACCAGGTAGCCGGAAAACGGCATGATGATTTCCGAGGGCAGCGGGATGCAGGCGGACTCGATGGCCATCAGGACGGCAATGCCGAGATACCCCCCGGCGGAAATCACGGAAATGATGAAGGCGCTCAGCGCCGCGATGATTTTGGCGGTCATTGGTGGGAAGGCAGGAGCAAGAAGTCAGCTTTCGTTTGAGCTCACGAGGTCAGCGCTTCGATTATACGGGGGCTAGCAGTCGACGGTCGACCGCCGACGGCCTTAGATTTGAAAAGCTTGCAATGAAATAAGGAAGCTCCAGCCCTGCCGTGAATCTTGAGGCTGACTCCTGGCTACTGACTCCCGACTCCCGCTTCCTAGAACTGCCCCTCCTGCGTGAAAGTGTAGCCGGGCAGGCTTTGGCCCTGGGGGCTACGCAGCACTTTTACCCGGATGGTATCGGTGGTAGTGGCGCCGGAATCGGCCTGGCGCAGGATGGCAAACTGGGCAAAAACCTCGTTATATAGCTTAGTTACCAGATAGTTCTGGCCGCTTTGGTCGTTGCGCCACACTTGCCCGAGCTGAATGGATTTCACCGCCATTTTTCCCTTCTCCCCAAGCCCAGAGTAGCCAGCGCGTAGCAGCAGAGTCAATGACGTGGGAGGTTACGAAAGTGAGTTGCGGGTACGCCCGATGCTCCTCTGGCCTCAGAGTGCCTGCCGCCTGAAGCTGGGCAAGATGACCATCGCAGCTCTCCAAGGGACCATTCGCCCTCGCGATAACTACTGCGTCGCGCGGTTCTGGCCCTTCACGTGTTTGATAGCTGGGTCGGATCTTCCGCAGGCGAGCTACTGCCTTGAGCCAGAGGCCGCGTTGGGTGCTGTGCAAGCAGGTTCCGCAGCTTTTCTCCCTGTTGCTGCAAAAATGTGCAAGCGTTTGCAGCCTGGCTTAAGGAAAACAATTCAGGCGCCTTAGGCAGACCTCAATCCAGCATAGTTCTACGCGTCAAGCCTGGTGGCATCGTACTTGCGATATAGGCCTGTGGCGAGACTTGCAACAACTGCACGCAATGGGGCACTACATGAAAGCAATCGCAGTCAAAAAGGGGCAAAGCCGAACCAGGCCGGCTGGCTTCCAGGCCATGGGAACAGTGCGCTGCCGGGGAGGGTGTGGGGAGGAGTTTTTCATTGCCCACCGCATCACGGTGGCTGATCCGACTGCCGCCGAAAAGCAGGCTAATTGGCTGGCGCTGATGCTGGCTGCTCAGCACCAGCACCAGGAGCTGCACCCAGACAGCATCGAGCTGCCTGATTGATAGCGACTGGGGTACGCAGGTAGAAGAACAGTAGCCGGACGGCGTTATCTGCTTCCTATCCGGAAGGCTACGCCACCTCCGATGCGAAAGTGGCCTTCGCTCATACCACCGACGTAGGGCCGAATGTAGTCTCCCACCGCCCGCACCGCAACGTGATGCGCGAAGTGAAAATCCACTCCACCGCCTCCGCCCATGGCGAAACCGGTCTCCCCGCCGGAAAGGGTATTGGTTGCCGGCGCCCCGTTCTCCAGACCTGTGTCTTCCACTTTGAGGCGTGCGCCGCCGACCAGCGCGCGGGCGAACGGCTGTAGACGGCTGCTTTTGCGCATGGTCATTTGAGGGCCTGCCATGAACGTGTAGAAGCGGATCCGGTTGCGTAGAGTGTCGGTGGTGCCTGGGATTTGGAGAACAATGAAGCTCTTAGTAACGTAGTTGCCGCTGAAGTCAATCACACCGCCCAACCAGCTGTTTCGGTTTTCTTGCAGCGATACATTCCAGCCGCTCATATTCAGGTGCGTTCCTAAGGATAGCGGGGGCAGCCCTAGCATCTGCGTGGCAGCGTTCAACGAGCTCTGGGCGACACTGGTGCTGAAGCGGGTGTATTGAAAGCCACCAAATACTTCCCACTGGGGATTGTCCTGAGCGGCAGCACCAGCCACAAAGAAAAGAATCGAAAGCAGAATGCATCCCATCTTCATCGAACACTCCAAGGCCAGCGGCTGAATGCTTTCGCCGGATTGGCTCGATTGTTGCAACCGGTAGGGTGAAGGTCAAGTAACGCTAAAGGTCCGGAAGGGCGCTAAGACAGACGGTCTCACTCGTCTCGAACTGTACTTTGGTAACCAATGACGGCATTTCGTCGCGAAGTTCTGTCGTGGGCTTGTTCGAACACGATCGTCTTGCCCCCGCCGTCCAGGAACTGCTGTAAAGGTACGGAGAGAAAACCATTTTCTTGGGCACGGAACTGGTTCAGTCGCTCAGGGAGCAGCCGCAATCGGCGGGTGGCACATGCGCTTGCAGAAAGTCGCTGATTCGCTTCCAGGAGTCAATCTGGTTGGGCACGCGGGAGAAACCGTGGCCCTCGTCTTCATAGATTTTCAAATCCACCACCCCGCCACGTTTCTTGATGGCGTCGGCCACCTGCTGCGATTCCGATTTTGGGCAGCGCGGGTCGTGCCCGCCGGCCAGAATCAGCAGGGGCGCTTTGATGCGGTCCACAAAGAAAATGGGCGAGCGGTCTTCCCAGAGCGCCTTGTTCTTCACCGGATCACCCATGGTGGCCAGGTCCATTTCGCGCAGCACCGGGTCTTCGTTCTGCACCTCGGTGAAGTAGTTCACGAACGGCACAATGGCCACGCCCGCGCCCCACACCTCGGGCGCCTTGGTGACCGCCATCATAGTCATGTAGCCGCCGTAACTGCCGCCCATGATGACCAGCTTTTTGGGGTCAACGTATGCGCTGCGCTTGATCCAGTCGGCCGCCGCCAGCACGTCTTGCAGATCTCCTCCGCCCATGTCGAACAGGTTAGCCTGCTGAAACTCCTTACCGTAGCCGGTGGAACCGCGGTAGTTGGGTGCAATCACCAGGTAGCCCTGATTCACCAGGTACTCGATGCCGCGGTTGAACAAATTCACCGTCTGCGAGGTGGGGCCGCCGTGCACATACACCACCGCCGGGCTCTGATGGTTCGGCGGCAGGTTGTGCGGGACATAGACGAAGGCCGAAATCTGAAATTTGCCGTCGCGGCTAGGATAGTGAACCAGATAGGGCTCAACCATGTCCGCGCTGCGCACGCCGGCCACCAGCGAATGTGTGACCTGCTGGGAGCGTTTGCTGGCCAGGTCGTACACCCAGACGTCGGCGGGGGCATTGGGCCCGTTGTGAATGTAGAGCAGGCGTGAGCCGTCGCGGGTGAAGGCGCTTTCATGCCCGCCTGCTTCGTTCACCCCGGTTGGCAGGGGCAAAGCTTCGCTCTTGCCGCTGCCCAGATCGTGAATGTAGATATCGGTGTTGCCGTCCACATTGGCGGTCCACGTGACGGTGCGACCGTCGGGAGAGAAATCACCCGCCTGGATTTCCCATTTATCCTGCGTCAGCCAGTCAATCTTCTTGCTGGCGATATCCAGCAGGCCCACGTTTTCGTAGCCATTGCCCGCGTTGGAGGTGATGAGCACTTTCCTGCCGTCCGGCGACCACACGTCGGCCGAATAGAGCTGCTCGCCAGTATGCGGCGTCAGTCGCGTGCTCTTGCCCGTGGCAACCTCTGCCGCGTAAATGTCAGAGTCCGTCCCCTTGGCATGCACCTGCGTGTAGACGATCCACTTGCTGTCGTGCGACCACAACGGGTGGACGTTGCCCCGCTCCTTGGGCGTACCGCTGGTCAGGTGCCGCCGCTCGTGAGTAGTGAAATCCATCACGTCAATTTCGAAGGTGGAAGAGGTCTTTGGCTTGACCATGTAGGCCAGCATGCGCCCATCAGGCGACCACTGCGGATCCTCTTCCGCGACCTCTGGCGTTTGCGTCAGGTTAATGACTTCGCCGCTGAGGGGTGAAACCACAAAAATGTCCCACTGTTCGTCGCCGTCACGGTCTGACATGTAGGCGATCCACTTGCCGTCGGGCGACCACGCCGGGCTGAACTGGCGCTGATCGCTGACCGTGAGCTGGGTCGGCCAGCCGCCCTGTGATGGCACGGTCCAGATGTTCATGCGTCCGCTGATATTGGTGGTGAAGGCGATCGTCTTGCCGTCTGGCGACCACGATGTGCCCCCGATGGCGCGCGTCATGAACAGCTTCTCGACGGTGAACTTCTGCACGTCGGCCTTGGGAAGGCTCTTGATCTCCGCCGGGTCGGTGATGAACTTGGGCGTGGCCAGCTGTTGCGCCAGGGTGGGTGTGCTCATACAAACCAACATAACAAAGCAGGCAAAAGTACGCATGATGCCGAAATCCGTAGATGGGATGGGAGCAGAGAAGTCTAGCAGAAGGTGCAGTGCCGGCGCCCGGCCAGCCGCGCCGGCGAGAGTAATCAGGGGCTTGCCTTGGAAAAAGAAATTGCAAGCACAACTCTCTATCGGCAAGTCGTTCCCCCTGACTCAAGATCGAACATGAGTAGAGACGTAAGTTATTACGTTCTCGCTCTCGGATGCGGAGGGTAACCACGTCGCAGATGAGGAAACCTCGCTCCACATTATGTCCTTTTTGCTCTTGGGTGGCGCAGCGCTTCAGCGCTGCAACTGGAGGAGCTTAAGCTTGCGGGCTTTAGCCCCTGAGGTAAAAACTCTCTCTTTGGCCGGGATCATCTGACACCTCAGCGGCTGAAGCCTTTCTGAAACAATGCCCCATAACTGCAGCGCTAAAGCGCTGCTCCACCCAAAATCTTTCCCAGAGAATGATCGGGTGAGGTCGCAGGCATGGCGCGGAGGTTTCATTTACCAAATACCCAATTGTTGGCTGAGTTCTGACTACCGACTCCTGATTCCTGGTTTTCAGGGCTTTGCCGCTTTGTGAATTTCCACCGTGCTCCATGTCTTATCGGCGGCGTGACACAGGTTTTCCAGCGGGCATTCGGCGCACTTGGGCCGCCGCGCTATGCACAACTTGCGCCCATGCCAGATGATCTGATGAGAGAAGATGATCCACTTTTCGCGCGG
>DATEGM010000461.1:0-12121 GCA_035280085.1 Terriglobales bacterium | reverse complement strand
CGGCGCGTTTATGCTGGCGCCGCCCTGGCGTTCGCGGCCGCTCTGGTCCCGGTGGTCTATTTCAGCAAGACCATGGCCGGCGGCATGCCCATGCCCGGAGGCTGGAAGATGTCCATGGCATGGATGCCGATGGGCGGCTGGGGCACGGCCACGCTGATGTTTGCCTTCATGTGGCTGGCCATGATGGTGGCGATGATGCTGCCCTCCACGCTTCCGGTGGTTCTGTTGTTCCGGCGCTTCCAGGTGTTTCGGGGCACAGCCCATCCGGCATGGCTTTCAGCTGTCCTGGCGGGGGGATATTTCCTCGCCTGGAGTGGCTTTGGAGCAGCGGCCTACGGTGGCGGAGTACTAATCACACAGCTGGCGATGCGCTCGGTTGCTCTCAGCCGCGCTGTTCCCACTCTAGCCAGCCTGGCTTTGATTGTTGCCGGCCTGTTTCAGCTCACTTCCTGGAAGCAATCTTGTCTCAGGCATTGCCGCGACCCGTTGCTGCTAGTGGCCGATCACGCCGGCAATGGCTGGCGCGGCGCTCTTCGCCTGGGACTCCACCACGGCGCTTTCTGCATCGCCTGCTGCTGGGCGCTCATGCTGGTGCAGCTGGCCGTAGGCATCATGAATCTGGCGCTGATGGCGGTTATCGCGCTGGCAATCGCGATGGAAAAGATGCTGCCACGCGGCCCTCTGCTAGCCCGGGTTGCCGGCGGACTCATTGCCGCAGCCGGAATTCTCCGCCTGGCCCGCGTGTGGTTTTAGGTGATTTTGTTGTTGCCCGCGTCGGCAACTGCCGCTGGCTCCTACTGTCCTTCCGTACACGGTTTCATGGCACCATTGCGTTTTGACGGGGGTGCCGGCGGGGCGCAGAATCGCCTCAGCTCACCGCACATTTGCGCGGTACTGGAGCCGATATGCTCGCCCTGCTCGCTCTTGTTTATAGAGTTGTGCCTTTTCTGAGCTGCACTCACCGCTTTTCCTGGCCACAGACCGGGCCCGACGGGCGGGACTACCAGGTATGCCTGCGCTGTGGCGCGCGTTATCGCTACGACTGGAATACTATGCGGCAGATTGAGGAAGTTAAGGTGCAGGGGATGCACTGAGCCGGTGTAGCTCCCGAGAGCGAGATTGCGAGATTTCAGGCTGAACGATTCCGGGAAGACTCGCAGATGATGCAGGCACGTCCCTGCGCTCAGCAGCGAACCGGGTTTCGCCTTTCCTGGTTTGCCCCTAGTCAGCCCGCTGTGTTACCTGACGACCCTCAAGTTGGCCAGCTTCAGCGGCTTGCCCCGAACCTCGGCTTCGGCCTCCATCCAGTCGTCAAAATCGTGACCATCCTGACAGCCGCGCAGCTGGAACAGTTCAAAAGCGCGCTGGCGGATGCGCTCATCAATATCAACCGTGGAGGTCGTCTCCTTCCTCATCTGCGGTTTCGCAATGGCCATAAAGTCTCTCCTTGACTTGAGCCGCAACGCGGCTTGTTCCCGGGTGAGGCAAACGCCGGCAGGAGGTGAGAGGTGAGCTGGGAGTTAGCGATTGCCTGATTGCACGCTAGCACGAATGGACAGGCGCGTCAGTGATAGCAGAAGACGTGAAAGCGTGTGATCTCCATTTTATGCCCAAACTGGCACGCGCTCCACTGGCATGCACGCCCACGAGCCGGCTGGCATTTTGCGAAGTTGCCGGCGGGGGCAGTCGCCGGGCTCAAGCGTTGCTCTTCGAGCCTTTTACCGGCACAATTCGACGCCCATCCCACCGCCAGCGCACCTGATTTCCGGATAGGTGTACGCCGCCGATCCAATAATCCACGCCATTCAGTTCAACGTGGTCCGCCTTGCCACGCAGCACACGCTTGCCGATATCCGTCAAAGCGACCAGCGATTGGTATTGCAAATGACGCCGGCCTGGAGTGTTTTCAGGGGGTTCGACGGTGACCAGCGGGTGCTCCACGCGCAGACAGCGTTGCAGAAGATCGGAGAGGAACGTGTCACCGACAAATTCACTTCTCAGCACCGCCGCCACAACCACCGAAACCTTTGCTTGTCGGCGAGAGCTGATCTCCCGCAGCAGTTCGCGCTGCAGCCGGGACAGTCCATCGCGCACGGCCGGATATTCCCGCAGCAACCAGCCGACGGCATTCCTCAGCCCGGGCAGGGCCTGGAGGCGTCTCTTGTAAAGCTGATTAAGACCGCCCGGAGAGGGAGAACGAAAGGCGCTCCAAGCCTTTGCTGCCAGTCGTATTTGAGGCTGCCCGACGGACTGCCGTGCGGAATAAGCATGTACTAATTGCTCCACATTGAGGATTCCGCCATGCTCCGGCACCCATGACAACCGGACCGGCACGGTCCTTTGCTCTCCAAACCATGAAAGTAGCTGGATGAGGCTCAGTTCACAAAGCGTGCAGCCTGAGCCAAACCACAGAACGACTTCGTCATAATTGGCATAGCGGGCCAAAACGGAATCTCGCGGGACAAATCCTGTAGATCTCCGGCCGTTGGTCCAGAATTTGGAGCGGGCTCGGCTTAACTGCCGCAGTGATAAACCGGCTGGAACCGGCCCGGAATAGAGAGCATCGCGCCAGGATAAGATCTCGCCTAGGCGGCGAAGGGTGGATTGACGAAGCGTTCCCCCGGTGGAGTCGCCATCAACGATGTGCAAAGTGGTCTTAGTCATCGGCGACCACACATTTCCACCTTGAAAGATTCCCCTGCTGGCATTGACCTTCCCTCATGCCCGGCCTAACATAACCGCGCATTGGAGGCGCTTCGTTGCTGGGGCAAACGGTCTCGCATTATCGCATTTTGGGCCAACTCGGAGCCGGCGGCATGGGCGTGGTGTACGAGGCCGAGGACCTGAAACTGGGCCGCCACGTCGCGCTCAAGTTCCTGCCCGAGCGACTGGCCGGAGAGCCGCAGGCGCTGGAGCGTTTCCAGCGCGAAGCCCGCGCCGCCTCGGCGCTGAACCATCCCAGCATCTGCACCATCCACGACATTGATGAGAGCGGCGGGCAGTGGTTCCTGGTGATGGAGTTGCTGCGAGGCGAGACCCTGGCCAAAAAGATTGCCGGCCGCCCCCTGGAGCTGGAAGCCGTGCTCGACCTGGGCACGCAAATCGCCGACGGGCTGGATGCGGCGCATGCGCACGGCATCGTTCACCGCGACATCAAGCCGGCCAACATTTTCGTTACCACGCGCGGGCAGGCCAAAATCCTCGACTTCGGTCTGGCCAAGCTGCAGTCGGCGGCGGCGATGGAAGTTGCCGCGATGCCAACCGCAGCCACGCCCGAACACCTCACCAGCCCCGGCACGACCGTGGGCACCGTGGCATACATGTCGCCGGAGCAGATACGCGGCCAGGAACTGGACGCGCGCACCGACCTGTTCTCGTTTGGGGCGGTGCTTTATGAAATGGCGACGGGCGGGCTGCCGTTTCCCGGGGCCACTTCGGGGCTGATCTTTGAGGCCATCCTCAACCGAACTCCCGCCGCACCGGTGCGGCTCAACTCCGCGCTGCCGCCCAGGCTGGAAGAGATCATCAACAAGGCGCTGGAGAAGGACCGGGAGGTGCGGTACCAGTCGGCGGCGGAGATGCGCGCGGACTTGAGGCGTTTGAAGCGCGACACCGAGTCAGGACGCATGACGGCGGCAGCTGAACCGAGCCGGCGGCAGAAACGCCCCGGCGTGCGTGGCGCCGTGGTTGTCGCGGGAATCCTGGCGCTGGGGCTGGTGGTCTTTCTGGGCGAATATTACGTGCGGTCGCGGGTTATTCGCGCTAAGGCTCCGGCTAAGCCGCCCGCGGCTGAAGTGACAGCGCCGGCAGCACATACGCTGGCGGTGCTCCCGTTCCATAACCTTTCCGCCGAAGGCAAAGACAACAGCTGGGGCATCGGGATGACCGACGCGGTGATCAGCCGGCTCGCGTCTTTGCACGATCTGGCGGTGCGGCCCACGAGTTCGGTGCTGAAGTATGCGCAAGCGACGGCCGACCCGGTAAAGGCGGCGCAGGAGCTGCGCGTGGATTCGGTGCTGGACGGAACCTACCAGAGCGCGGCAGGAAGCGTACGAGTCTCGGTGCAGCTCATAGATGCCAAGGACGGCGCCACACGGTGGGCGCAGCGCTACGACCTGCGTGCCGGCGACATGTTCAAGTTTGAGGACGAGCTGGCCAGCCGGGTGGTGGAAGGGATGCAGGTGCAAGTCTCCAGCGTCGAACAAAACTCCTTGCAGAAGCCAGTGACGGCTTCTCCGGACGCATATAACGATTACCTGCAGGCGCGGTTTTACCGCAACGAATACTTCATGCACTCGCGGCGCGAGAGTCTTCGCGAAGGCCGGCGGCTGCTGCAGCAGGCCCTCGCCGTGGACCCGAACTTCACTGATGCCCAAGCCATGCTTTCGGACATGTATCTGATGGAAGCGGCCAATTTTGAGGAAAACGGCGCGGCCAACGTGCGCCTGGCTGCAGAGGCCGCCGAGCGCGCCTTGCGGCAAAACCCCCGTTCCCTGGCGGCACTGCAGTCCATGGGCGACATCTACGCCGAAACCGGACAGAATGCCCAAGCCATCCGCACCCTTCGCCAGACCGTGGCGCTTGCTCCCAATTCAGAAACCTCCTGGGATTTCCTGGGTTATGCCTACCATTACGCCGGCTTGGTGGAGCAGGCCGAGCAGGCGTATCGCCGCAGCCGGCAGCTGAACCCCACCACGCCGCGCATTTACTGGATGCACGGGCGCATGTTGCTCTATCTGGGCAAGCCGGACGAGGCTGAAAAGGTGATGCGGCAGGCGTTGGCAGCTAATCCCGACCAGTTCAAAGCGACGGCTTTTCTGGGTGAATTCCTCTACTACCAGGGAAAGACGGCTGAAGCGGAACCGATTTTAGAGCGCGCCGTGCAATTGGGAAAAGGTAACGGCGATGCCGTCCCCCTGTGGCTCTCGGCGTTTCTTTATGCTTCCCGCGGCGAGCGGCAAAAGATTGATCCCAGCCTCTTCGAATACAAGCCGCAAGAGGTTATTGACGGTGATGTGGCCTACTGGGCGGGCAGCATGTACGCATTACTGGGCGAGCGCGATAAAGCCATTTTGTGGCTAAAACGAGCGGTGGAACTCGGAAACCAGAACTATCCCTGGTTCCAGCGCGACAAGAACTGGGACAAGCTGCGCAACGACGCCGAGTACCAGCAGATCATGGCGCAGGTTCGCCGGCAGTGGGAGCAGTACACAGAGGAATTCGGGCAGAGCTGAGGTTCAAGGTTTCGAAGGTTTCAAGGTTTCAATGTGAAGTTGAGCAGCTGCCGGCCTCGCCTGCGCGCCTACTTGCCTTAACCATCGCCGTTCGTGCCTGCCACGACGTCCACTACCACCTGGCGCCTGACCGCGCGCTCGGCCACCTTGGCCTGCAGCACGCGGGCGCGATTGGCCGCCGCGGTGATCGGCACCAGCCGCACAATGTTCCTGCCGCTGGCTTCCAGTTCAAAGCGGAACCAGTCGGTGCGGTAGAGGCGCCCGGAACAAAAGAAGGTAGCCGAGGCCGCGATGGTGCCGCGAAACTCCTGGCTGCCCAGTGACAGGAAGCGGTCGCCCACGTCCTCCATCCAGCTGCGCCCGCCCACCAGAGGATGGTTGAGCGCGAACTTGGCGAAAGGCACGGCGTCATGGATTTTGCGGATCTGCACCAGCTGCAGCAGGACGGAACTTTTGGCCAGGTTGGTAATGATGATCTTGGCGTCTTCCTCGGAGAGGCGCTCGATGTGAATGTGCAGCTCCGGCGCCCACTCGCGTTCAAATTGCTCGCGCGCCAGTTCCAGGCTTTTGTCGGTGGCGGCAGCGTAACGCAGGGTCGCGCGCGCCAGAATCACGGTGACCAGCGTGGTGACGATGGTTGCGAGCAGGGGGACAAAGCTAAGGAGCGTCTGCAACGACGGACGGCCAATGGCGGCGATCCAGGAATGCCAGTGCATATATGGAAGTGGCGCTCAGAGTGCCAGGGGCGGGATGCGCGCTGACCTCAGGGGAGTAACCATCTCCAGGTTACCCGTCCTGGTACTGGGCGCATGCCGGCATTTGAGCCGCATTTTAGAGTTAGCCAAAAGCCGCGCCCGAGGGCAACTGCGGGAGGTGCAGCGCCTTTGGTAACCGGATTCACGGCCGAGACGGCGAGGCGATCGTTGTGGCCCCGAGCCTCGGCAACAAAAGGTTTTTCGCCGTGCCGTTGGGTCAAAAGCTTCGTATCAGGGCATGGCTTCAGCCATGCCGATCAGCTGGTTAGAGAGGACGGCTTTGGCCGTTGTGGATTTTGTTCTTCTCCCTCCTCGGGACTTTAATCCATGGACCTGTTCAGGGGCTAAAGCCCAAAGTTCAGGAAGCACATTCGGCATGCCTGAAGGCATGCCCTGATACGAATCAGCGCTCTTCCGCCTGCCGACCCTGTGTACGGATTTCTCGGACCCATGCGTCTTATCGCGGAGGCGCAGCTTGAGTGGCCGCTGCCGCTCGACGGCTGTATTGCATCACGAATTCGCCGATCTCGCGGCCGGCTTCCCGCCCTTCCGGCAGAAAGGAAGCGAACACGTGCCAGACGTGGGGCATATCCTCGTACTGGGTGAGGGTAGCCTTGACCCCTGCAGCGCGCGCCCGCTCCGCCAGCCGCACGGCATCATCCAGCAGAATCTCGCTGGTGCCCACCTGGATCAGCAGCGGCGGCAGCCCTCGCAGATCAGCGTATAAGGGAGAGGCGAGCGGGTTACGGGCGTCCTGTCCGCCGAGGTACCAGTCGGCAAACTGCCGCAGGCCCTCGCGGGTGAGCAGCGGGTCCAGGGCCGCCTTGTTCACGATGGACTGGCCGGTCAACTCCAGGTCCACCCACGGAGAAATGCATATGGCGGAACCGGGCAGCGGTTCGCCGCGATCGCGCAGCGAGGTGAGCAGGGCGATGGTTAGCCCTCCACCCGCCGAATCACCTGCCACCGTAATGGTGCGCGGGTCGTTTCCGGCGTTCACCATCCAGCGATAGGCCAGCAGCGCATCCTCCAGGGCGGCCGGGAAGCGGTACTCCGGGGCGCGACGGTAATCGAGCACAAACACGCGCGCTTGGGCAGCCCGGGCAATCCAACTGGCCATTTCGGCGTGGGCCCGAGACGAACCCAGCGCATAGCCACCGCCATGAAAATAAAGGATGCTGCGGCTGCGCCCGGCCGGCGTGGTGATCCATAGGCCCGGTACGGGAGCGAACACCGCCTCCACCTCCACATCTTCCGCCAGGCGAAAGTTGGCGCGATAGAACTCCTCCACGGTGTCGCGCATGGTAGTCAGGTCAGAGCCGCGGTCGGAAAGCACGCGCTCCCACATTTGGTAGACCCGCTTCAACTCTGGTGAGCGGCCTTCGCCGGAATGGCTCATGCGCATCTCCTAACCCTATTATCTTCCATCAGTTCTGCCCAGCCACCCAGAGTTCGCATACTCCGGATACCCGGCGGGCACTTACCCGTCCGCTTTCGCACACTTCATCCCAGGAATGAACATCCCCGCCCTATATCCAAGTAGACTGCCTCACTAAAATGTTGAATGTTCTCAATCACTTGGAGGTCTACGCAGTTGGCATAAAAGTTGCGATTCAGAGGCCGGAGCAATCATGGCCAGAGTCCTTACCCTTGCCCTGCTGACTGGCATCCTCGCAATTCCGCTGTGCTCCACCGGCTCGGTGCCTGATTCAGCCCCTGCTGTCCGCGGCCGTATGCCGGCGGCGATTGAGAGGAGGACAAATCCCGTCCCGATCAGCAAGGTTCAGAGCCGCCAGCCCGGCCGCCATTCCAAGTCTTTGCCGCGCCGGTCCGCGGTCCGCACCAGCAGGGAGGAACCCGCGGTGGTTATCCTTTACGGGAGCCGGCCCTGGTCCTGGATGTGAGCGGCTTGGCCGCGCCGGAAAGTCACTTTCTCCTGTGACCCGCGTCACAGTGCGGCTGCCTGCAGGGGACCATGCTAACAACCAGAGTCAGCGCTGGGAGCGGGCGAATCCGCCGCCCCGATGACTTTTTCCATGGAGCTTGCGGAGCTCTACGTCCGGCTGCAGCTGCTGCTCACGATCTTTCTGTTAATTCTGCTGTGGGCGCTTAGCCTCCACCTGCGCGGCGAGCAGTTCTTTCGCTGGTGGGCGTGGGCCTGGACTTGTTTCGGAATATTTCTTGTTGTTCGCGTTGTAGTCCTGAAACTTCCGGCCTGGACGCCGCTCAGCGCCGGCCTGTGGCTGGTTGTGGCGATCCTGGGCTTCATGCAGGCTCCGTTGCTGATGCTGGGGGCCTGGTCCTTGCAACCGGCCCGCCCCACCGGCAAGCGCCCCGTTTTCCTCAGCCTGGGACTGGCGACAGCGGTGGCGGTCCTGATTTTTGCCAGCGCTGTCATCTGGCGAGAGAACGTGGTGGCCAGCGCGGCCATACGTTTCATTCCCCGCATGCTGTGTCTGGCGGCTGCCCTGCTGTTCTGCGCCTACGTTCTTGCCCGCAGGTGGTCACATACCCGCTCCTGGGCCAGCGCCGTAATCGCGGGCTTTTGTCTGCTATGCGCAAGCGACCGGCTTGCCTACGTCGGGATTTACATCCATCGTTTAATGCTTCACCGGAACATGGTACCGACCATGCAGCTTTACGGTGAGATGCTGACGGGCCATCCGCTGCTCTACTTGTTGGACATAACATGTTTGAGCGGCATTTGCCTGGGCATGGTGCTTCTCCTGGTAGAGGAGCACGCACACACCGAGCACGCCTTGTGGCAGAGCCATAATCACAGCCGGGAAATTTCCGACGCCAACGCCTTGCTTCAATCAGAGATCGTGGAGAGGCGCAACGTCGAATCCGCCCTGCGCGAAAGCGAGGAGAGGTACCGCGATCTGGTCATGCACAGCCAGGACCTCCTCTGCACGCATGACCTGGAGGGCAGATTACTGTGGGTAAATCCGGCTCCGGCCCGCGTTCTGGGATACGAAGTTGAGGAACTGCTCCGTCTGTCGCTCCCCGACCTTATTCCTACGGAATTTCGTGAGCAGTTCCGCGAGTACATCGCCAGAATTCGCAAGAACGGCGTGGATAAAGGGTATCTTTGCCTGATGACGCGCGGCGGGGAACGGCGGGTTTGGAAATACCACAATACGCTGCGAACCGAGGGCCTTGCAGTGCCGATCGTGCGCGGGATGGCCCACGACGTTACCGAGCGCAAAACGGCCGAACGCGCCCTGCGCAGCAGCGAACACCAACTTCGTCAGGCCCAAAAGATGGAGGCGGTAGGCCGCCTGGCGGGCGGCATCGCCCACGATTTCAACAATCTTCTGCTGGCTATCACCCTCAACCTGGAACAGGCGCTGCGCCAGGTGAAACCGGCGGATCGTTTCCTCATGGACTACCTGGATCAGGCTTTGAATGCCGCCTTCAGCGCGGCGTCGGTTACTCGCCGGCTGTTAACCTTCAGCCGCCGGCAGGTTTTCCAGACGCAAGCGGTGAACCTTAACGACGTTGCCGTCACTACCAAGGAGCTGTTTGATCGTTTGGGCGGGGAAAACATCCACATTGACTTGCGGCTCGAGCAGGAACTGGGCCCAGTCAACAGCGACCCGGTGCAATTGCAGCAGGTGATTCTCAATCTGATGCTCAACGCCCGCGAGGCCATGCCCCAGGGCGGCCAGATTCTGATCACCACCAGCGAGGTAGAACTCCAGCAGATTCCTGCTCATGAGCATTTCACTTCCATGCCGCCGCCGAGCTGCTATGTGGTGCTGGAGGTCGCCGATAATGGCGGGGGCATGACGGAAGACACGCTCTCTCATGCCTTCGAGCCATTTTTTACGACCAAGGAGACCGCCGCCACCTCCGGCTTAGGGCTGCCCATATGCTATGGCATCGTGACCCAATGTGGGGGTCACATATCCATACAGTCCGAATTGGGACGCGGCACCACCGTTCGGGTTTATCTGCCTCGTGTGCAGGTTTCGGTTGCAGCACAACCGTCCACCCCTCGACTTTCTCCTCCTGCTCCCATACCTGGCCATGCGGCGCAGACGGTCCTGGTGGTAGACGACACCGAAGTGGTGCGCAACGCCGTGACCCGGGACTTGCGCGGAGTTGGCTATGCCGTGCTGTCGGCTTCCAACGCTACCGAGGCGCTGCTGCTGAGTGATCAGCACAAGGGGCCCATCCATCTGCTGGTTGCGGATGTGGTCATGCCGGGCATGAATGGACGAGAACTGGCACGGCATCTGCTGCGCAAGCGTCCCAATCTGAGAGTCCTGTTTATGACCGGATACGACAAAGACACCATCGCTTCGGACGATCTCATGGACGCCTCCCAGCCAGTGCTTTATAAACCTTTCAGTTCACTGGAATTGTTTGCTGCGTTGGGGAAACTGCTGGATAGAGACGCGGCCTGACATAGGGTGAACAACTGGCCAGCCGCCCGGCCAAGAAAGTAAGACAATCAACACTTTCCTCGGCAAAATCGGGACAATTCCCGAACCGTCGGCCTTGTCCTACAATACTGCCCCGCAACCCTACGGAGGTGATGTATGGCAGGTGCCGCGCATGGCGCCAAGTCGGCGCGTGAACTCTATAGCATGGCCAAGCGGCAGGGCACATGGGATCCGGAACAGATTCCAGTGGCGCAGGATCGCGCCGATTGGGAGCGCCTCACGCCGGGACAGCGCGAACAACTGGTAAAGGTCTGCTCCCTGTTTTTCGAAGGCGAGACCAGCGTGGCCGACACCCTGCCCTTCTTTGTAGCCGGCATGCCCGAGCCCGACCGGCGGATGTTCCTGGCGACGCAGCTTCTGGAAGAGGTAAAGCACGCGGAGTTTTTCGAGCTTTACTTTCGGGAAGTGTTCGGGAAAGTGGACACGGCCGCCTACCTGGTGGATTCTTACCGTGGCGTGCTGGTGGACGAACTGCGCGAACGAGCGCACACCATCGGGCGTGCCCTCCTGGAAGGCAACAATGAAGCGCTGGAACACGCCTTGTTGCTGGGGGTAGCCCACTACATGGGCGTAGTGGAAGGGCTGATGGCGGTGAGCGGCTACGATTATTTCGAGGAGATGCTGGGCACGCGCGGCATCTTTCCCCGCTTGCTGGAAGGCATCCGGCTGATCCGGGCTGACGAAGGCCGCCACCTGACGCATGGCATGGAATACCTGCGGACCAAAATTGCACAACGCCCGGAGTTTGCCGGCGAAGTGCAGCGTCTGTTTTTCGAGGAAGGCGGCAAAATTCCGGCACGCACCCAATTCGCCTTCGAACCCAATGATTTCCAGTTGGACCAGTCTCAGATGCTGGCAATCGCATATGCCCACCTGGCACAAAGGTCGAGGGAGGCGGGGTTGGGAAGTTGAACGCTGGCCGGAGAAAGATAAGCGCCAACTCGGAGGTTGCGGAGCCTAACTGGTGGCGGCGGTTGGACTCGAACCAACGACCTACGGATTATGAGACCGTCGCTCTAACCACCTGAGCTACACCGCCACAGGGTAAACGGGCTGAAACAAAAGACTTCCACTGCTTCAACCGGAAGAGGACGCCACCGCTCCGGTCTCGCTGCGGCGGCGTTGGCAAATTCCACATTTGATTTTATCAAACCACCCTAGTCGGTGCGGCGCGCACCAGTCGCACACTCGCGACCGCGCGCAGTGCATGACTCCCCGCCAGCCTGCACAAGCAACAGAACTCGGCTGTTGTGTTCGAGGCACCGCCGCTGTGGCTTTCAGGAAGATGACAAGAGCTGACGGCAAGGTAGTATGCTGTGCCATTTAGTTGGCAGCACAGGAAGGAGCCTCGCCCAGTGATCGGCAAAGATCTTCGCTACGCCGCGCGCATGATGCGCCAGACGCCGCTGTTCACCTGCGCGGTTGTTTTCACTGTCGCGCTGGCCATTGGCGCCAACGCGACAATTTTCAGCCTGGTCAATGCGGTCCTGCTGAAGCCTTTGCCGTTCACCGAGCCGAATCGCCTGGTGCAGGTAGCGGAGAAGAACGACAAACTCGGCCTCACCGCCTTTGGCGCTTCGGTGCTCAATTTTCTCTCCTGGCGCGAACAACAGCAAAGTTTTCAGGAGTTGGCTGCGGTCGGGTTTGCCAACTACACGCTGAGCGGTGTGGGCGAGCCGGA